>JBIIWE010000212.1:0-4896 GCA_044339075.1 Daejeonella sp.
ATAACAGACAACTATCCTTAAAGCTCCTTCCTTAATCTCGCAACCGGTATATTCATTGCTTCCCTGTATTTGGCAACAGTTCTTCTGGCAATATTATAGCCTTGTTCTTTGAGGATTTCAGTCAGTTTTTCATCTGCAAGAGGTCGTCTTTTGTCTTCTTTGCCAATGCATTCCTCAAGAATCTTTTTAACTTCTTTATTGGATACTTCCTCTCCACTTTCCATCTGAATAGCTTCAGAGAAAAATGATTTCAATAAAAAGGTTCCGAATTCTGTTTGCACATATTTAGAATTAGCTACTCTAGATACGGTTGAAATATCCATGCTAATGCGATCAGCAATATCTTTCAAGATCATTGGTTTCAGATTCTTATCATCACCGGTCAGGAAATATTCATACTGATAATGCATGATTGCATTCATGGTTTTTAGCAAAGTTTGCTGACGCTGCTTAATTGCATCGATGAACCATTTTGCTGAATCAAGCTTTTGTTTTACAAATTGTACTGCTTCTTTAAGTTTTTTATCCTTTTGAGCAGTTTTATCGTAATGTTCAAACATGTCTTGATACGAACGACTGACACGCAGTTCAGGAGCATTTTTTGAGTTTAAGGTCAAAAATAAATTGCCGTCGTTATTACTGATGTGAAAATCAGGGATAATTTGGAGCTGCTTTGTTGTAACAGCATTTGAATCGCCTGGTTTTGGATTAAGTTTTAGTATTTCATTCACAACATCTTTCAGCTCCTCTGAATCCATGTTGAGGGAACGCTCAAGTTTGTCGTAATGTTTTTTAGTAAATTCCTCCAGAAAATCTTCCACTACTCTCGTCGCTTTTCTAACAAAAGGAGTTTGCTCTTTTTTTCTAAGTTGAATTAATAAACATTCCTGCAGATCTCTTGCACCAACTCCTGCCGGATCGAATGATTGAATTACTTTAAGCATCTCAAGCACTTCCTCATCCTCTGCAAAAACGTTTTGCGAAAAGGCAAGGTCATCAATCAGTGAAGTGATTGGGCGTCGCAGGTAGCCATCATCATCAAGACTTCCAATTATTTGCCGACCAATTCTGAAATCTTTATCGTATAAGGGTACCAGATCAAGCTGGGCCTGGAGACTTTCAAAAAATGAATTTTGTACAGCAATAGGAATTTCTTTTCGCTCTTCATCATCATCACCGTTCTGCTCGTATTTGGAGCCGAAGTCGTTGATATTGTCGTCCTGCAAATAGTCATCCACATTAAATTCATCTGAACTTTCCTGGCTATCTTCTGAATTGAAATTATCATCTGGATCCTTGTCTGGATATTCTTCCACAGGTTCATTCATGTTTGCTAGACTAAGATCTTCAAGTGCTGGATTGTCTTCTAGCTCTTCTTTAATTCTTGTATCAAGCGATACAGTTGGTACCTGCAATAACTTAATGAATTGAATTTGTTGAGGAGATAGTTTTTGAAGAAGCTTTTGCTGTAGATTTTGTCTTAACATGATTTGGTTTGTCACGTAAAATTACACAAATATCGGTGTATGATGCATTCTTAATTTAATTATGTATTCATTTCATGAAAAATGTTTTTGTTTTAGTTAAAAACTAAGCATATTTTAGATTGTATTTTAAAATTCAAAAATTATATGGCGATCATTAAGGAATTCAAAGAATTTATATCCAAGGGAAATGTAGTTGATTTAGCTGTCGGAGTAATCATTGGCGCTGCTTTTGGAAAGATCATTACTTCATTGGTTGATGATATTCTGATGCCCCCTTTGGGATTTATAATGGGTGGTGTTGACTTTTCTGAAAAGAAGCTGGTTCTAATTTCTGCTGATGCTATCTTAAAAGTAGAAGAAGTAGCTATCCGGTATGGAAATTTTATTAATGCAGTAATCCAGTTCCTGATCGTTGCTTTTTGTATTTTCGCTGTCATTAAAACTATTAATGCTCTTAAGCGTAAAGAAGAAGAAATGCCAGCAGCTCCCACAGCACCAGGTCCGGAGGAAGCATTATTAACGGAGATTAGGGATCTGTTAAAACAACAGAATAAATAATTAAAAAGTCCTTTTCAGTTCAGGGTTAGTGATTATTACAAAATCACCAAGCTTTGAGAATTTGCTCCAATCAGGCTCCTTAAATGACTTATCGGAGAAGCTTGAAATGTTCGATAGCTTCAATCCCGGATTAGACTTTAATAATTTCGCCATTGTTCCTAGTTTTTCATCGCTGTGAAAACGGCCTAGCACATGAAACACCTTGTTTTTTTTGTTTTTCTGTAAGTATTGCTTAATTGAATGTGCCATTCCGCTATCCCAAAGGTTTTGCGATTGATATATTTCCATTCCTGGTACTGAATGGCCCCCCATTGTTTCCAAGAAATTCTGATAATAAGCGCCTGTAGCTGTATCAATTGGTAGGGGTGGAAGCCATTTTTTTGCAGACCTGTCAAGCGTGTTCAGGGCCGATAATCCCTTTCGGGTAACCAGATTTACATAACGGTTCGGTGGATTCGCTGCAATTACAGCAAGTTCCTTTTCCTTTGCAAATTCTATCATCGGTTTATAATCAGTATAGTTATTCCATGCCCTGGCTTCTTTAATGAAATTCTTTTCACGGATCAGGTTTTGTAAATATTCATTCATGACTTGTTGAATGTCTTTTTCAAACATTTCCATGGAAAGGACCTGTTTTTTGCCGTGTATCTGATATAACTTTTGAAGCACATCTGATTCAAGCTGATGCCCGGTAGGGTCATTATGTTCTTCACCGAAAAAGACTACATCTGCAAGTGCAAGGCTGATGATCATTTCATCTAATGAGCATACACTTTTTGATTGGGTATTATAAATTTTATAATTTTCGGTTTTAAGCTGTGCAAAGGCTATATTTGAAAGCAATATAAGCAAAAACAGAGGGTTTAATTTCATAAATCTGATTGTAGGAAATTCGTTTCTTAAGAAAGATAAGGATATTTTTAATCAACTGTTTGAATTGTGAAAAATCAAGCTTATATTTGCACTCTTGTTTTTTAGAGTAATAATAGATTAAAGAGTCATGAAAAGAACATTCCAGCCTTCTCAAAGAAAAAGAAGAAATAAGCACGGATTTAGAGAGCGTATGAGCAGTGCAAACGGGAGAAGAGTATTAGCTTCTAGAAGAGCTAAAGGTAGAAAGAGACTATCTGTATCTGACGAGCGTCGCCATAAAGCATAATTTTGATTGTATTTTCGTAGCCTTTTACGATTTTGCAGATCACTATCTGCTTGTCAGTCAGGTTAAATAACAGTCAAAATGAACAGTTTTAAAAAGGAAGAACGGTTATGTAATATTAAGCTTATAGAAAAGCTTTATCATAACGGTTCTTCCTTTTTAGTTTATCCCTTTCGTATTATCTGGATCACCTCTGAAGCGAATTCAGAATTTCCTGTTCAGGTGCTAATTAGTATTCCCAAAAAAAGGTTCAAACGTGCTGTAGATCGAAATTTGCTGAAACGCAGAATTCGTGAAATCTACCGACTTCATAAGTCTGAAGATCTTTTTCCTTTCCTTAATGAACGTTCAGAAAAAATAATGCTTGGTATTAATTATATCGGGAATGAAATTGCTGAATATGCTTCTATGGAAAAGAAATTTAATGCTGCAATGCTGCGTTTAAAAAAGAACATATCTGAGCAATCATGTTCGAAAAGTTTATAAAAAAAATATTTTCCACTCTATTTTTACTTCTGATAGGAGTCTATCAGTATTTAATTTCACCTATTCTAGGTAAATCATGCCGTTTTACTCCAACATGTTCTCATTATGGGGTTGAAGCGATAAAAAAATATGGCCCGTTTAAAGGTGGCTGGCTTACCTTAAAACGTATTGCTCGCTGCCATCCTTGGGGCGAACATGGGCATGATCCTGTACCTTAATCATTATAATTTCTATTTAATTTTGCTCCTTTGTATCCATGAAAGATGAATTGATTTTACTTCTTGAAACTGCAACAACAACGTGTTCTGTAGCCTTGGCTCAGAATGGCAGTATCATAGCATTTAAAGAGGTGAATGAACGTAATATTCATGCCAGCCATATCACCTTGTTTATTGAAGAGGTGATGCTTGCTGCTGAAAAGAAGTATTCTGATCTTCAGGCAATTGCAATAAGTAAAGGACCTGGATCATACACGGGATTAAGAATTGGAGTTTCTACAGCTAAAGGCTTATGCTACGCTCTTGATATTCCCTTAATTGGAATTGATACTATAGAAGCAATGGCCTCTGGTTTTATGGAATCTTTTGACGTCCCTGATTCTTCATTACTTATACCAATGCTTGATGCCAGACGTATGGAGGTCTATACTGGAATATACCGGAACGATTTAAGTATTGTTGAATCAGTAAGTGCAAAAATTGTTGATAAAGACTCATTTAATGAATTCAAGGATCAGGTGCTATTCCTTTTTGGTGATGGAGCTGATAAATTCAGAGAACTTTTTGCAGATCAGCCTAACATTAATTTCATTGATTTTTCCACATCTGCATCTCATTTAAATGCTCTGGCCTTGAAAAAATTCCGTGATTCAGAATTTGAAAATCTGGCTTATTTCGAACCTTTTTATTTGAAGGATTTTCTCCTTACAACATCAAAAAAAGGAAATCTCTAGTTCTTTTTTCCGAATAGTCTATTGATAAATCCTCCGGCAGGGTCTTTCATAAATCCAGGTATTTGTGTGGCATTCGCCGGATGTTCCAATACCCTTCCAAATTTCAGTGCAAAGCCCATATAAAATGATACTCCGGTATATCCACTGGGATAGATAGTTTCATTTTTAGTAAAAGTCTTCAATGTTTCAAACGACTTAACAAGATGGTCACTTCCCATGTAGAATTCAACATTTGGAGTTTTAATCATTAACTGTCC
>JBIIWE010000428.1:0-3046 GCA_044339075.1 Daejeonella sp.
CATCTGCCTTAGATACCACTGGGAGTCCGTCTATGTCTTTGGGTAAACTCCTTACTGCTTGTGAAACTTTATCTCTTACATCGTTTGCAGCTTCTTCAAGCTCTTTATTTAGATTGAACTCAATATTGATGTTACTTGTACCCTGATTACTGGAAGATGAGATGTTTTTTATTCCTTCAATACTATTTATTGCCTTTTCAAGTGGTTCAGTTATCTGGGATTCTATAATATCTGAGTTAGCACCCGGATAGCTGGTACGCACAGATACAATAGGTGGATCAATGGAAGGAAATTCTCTGACACCTAAAAAATTAAACCCGATGACCCCGAAAAGAACCAGTAATAGGTTCATTACGATTGCTAATACAGGTCTTTTTATACTGGTGGTTGATAAACTCATTGTGCAATTTTTTTTAATTTAAACTGATAATCCGGATCCTGAAATGGTGTGTTATTTATTGACAACGTTAACAATAACAGGTGCATCTTTTTTCAAAGACATAATCCCGGTGATCAGAACAGTATCGCCCACGCTTAATCCCGAGGTTATTAAAACAGATTTTTCAGTTCTGGTTCCGGTTTCAACCATCACCTCCTTAGCTATTCCATTGGAGCTAATAAAAACTTTTTTGCCCATAAGTACAGGAATGATCGATTCTGTAGGAATTAAAATTGCATCATTTACATTAGTTAATGGCAAATCAATTTTTGCAAATGAACCTGGCAATAAATCGCCCTTTGAATTGGATGCTTTTGCTTTAAGTTGCAAGGTACGGGTTGAAATGTCAATACCCGGTTCAATGGCATATACGATTCCGTTGTATACATTCTTTGAACCAGCTACCGTAAAGGAGATCGGAGTATTCATTTTAATTGATCCAGCATATTTTTCAGGGATCGAGAACGTGATCTTAACGGGGTCAGTACTAACTAATCGTGCAATGTTACTGGAAGGCGTAATGTATTCGCCTGTAGAAATGCTTCTTAGGCCTATTTTTCCACTAAATGGAGCACGAATCTGCGTTTTTGCTAGTTGAGCACGAATGAGCTGGGTTTGTGATTGCAATGACTTTAGTTCTGCCAATGCAACATCATACTCCTCTTTACTAATAGCTTCCTTTTGTAATAACATACCAGCTCTATATTCAGTTTCCTGAGCTAAATTCTGTTTGGTCAATGCCTGTGATAATTGGGCCTGAAGTTCCAGATCATTGATCTTTATTAATACTTTTCCCTTACTTACCGAAGTGCCTTCTGTAAAATTTATTGCGGTTACAAGTCCGGAGATCTCACTCCGGATGTCAACCTGTTCATTGGCTTCTATTGATCCGGCAATTGATAGTGAGTTAGAAAAATTCTCGGCTTTGGTAACAATACCATTTACATTGAGTGCCGCTGCTGGCCCGCCCGGTTTACGGCCACCCGAAATAGCTTTCTGAGCTTTGTTTTTGTTAAAGCGGTATGCAACCGCTCCCCCAACAAGAATCACAATGATTATATATACGATGTATTTTACTTTCATATAATTAGTTATAGTTTTTTAAAATGGTATGTGGCTTTTTAATTTCTTTAGATTCAATTTTTATCAGGTTATCCTGTATTATTCCCAAAACCTCATTAAAGATCTGTTTTTTAGATTCGCTTATATTTTGAAGTGATCTATTATTTAATTCTTCAATAGCTTCTTTAATAACAGGAATATCTTTTTGAGCTTTGGCTGTCAATCTGATCAACTGCTCTCTGCGGTCATATGGATTTTTTTCCCGAAATACGTAGTCTTTTTCTTCCAGGTAATCCAGAATATTGACCATGTATGATTTATCAATATGTAAAATTTCGGCAAGTGCCTTCTGAGAAAGATTCTCATCATGGAAATCTATTAATACCAGAACATAATGATATCTGTCTATTGATAGCTGATTAACCATTTTTGAAAGGGCATTCAGGTATTTTTTAGAGGCTGATAATAGCGGATTTGCGAGAGGCTCTTGCATAATATGTATACAAATCTATTTTTATACCTGGTAATTAGTTGAATGTAGCAACTATTTTACAGCCTGCAATTAACTTGCCCAATGAAAAATGTATTAAAAAGTTATTTTTGGCGAAACCAATTATTAATCCCTTTATGAAATATCTGATATCACTTTTTTTTATTGCAATTATGACTACATCTTTAAGTGCCCAGAATAAAATTGCTTATGAAATATCTTTTTCAGAACCTCAGGCACATTATGTGGATGTAGCAATGGAAATTTCAGGATTGATGGCTGAGTATCTCGACTTGAAAATGCCAGTTTGGACCCCCGGTTCTTATCTGATCAGAGAATTCGGGAAAAATGTGGAGTCTTTTGAGGCTTTTAATGCTGCAGGCTTATCCTTAAATACCGAGAAAGTAAATAAAAATACCTGGAGGGTAACTACTCAGAAGAATGGTCGTGTCAAGGTAAGTTACCGGGTTTATTCTTTCGAAATATCTGTACGGACCAGTTTTGTGGATGAATCACATGCTTTTTTATCTCCAACAGGAATTTTCATGTATCCTGAAGGGCAGCTGAACGCGGCATCAACCATCACTATCAAGCCATATAAAAACTGGACAAAAATATCTACTGGTCTTGAAATGGCAGGATCAAAGGCCAATACCTTTAATGCCCCCGATTTTGATGTGCTGTATGACTCTCCTTTTGAAATTGGCAATCAGGATATCTTTGAATTTGATGCTGCCGGTGTAAAACATGAGGTAGTGATGTATGGAGGTGGCAATTATGATAAGGACATCCTGAAAAGAGACATGGCAAAAATTGTTGTGGAACAAACCAAAACATTTGGTGTAAATCCAAATAAAAGGTATGTATTTATAGTTCATAACTTCAATTCTGGCGGCGGAGGTTTGGAACATCTGAATTCCACAGTTTTGGGCGCAAGTCGTAATTCCTATAATACAGAGGCGGGCCGGTTAAGATTTCTAGGTCTTGTTTCGCATGAGTATTTTCACCTTTGGAATGTGAAGCGACTGAGGCCAATAGCTTTAGGCCCCTTCAAT
>JBIIWE010000006.1:0-15940 GCA_044339075.1 Daejeonella sp.
GACGTGACCGACATGAACCCGGAAATGAATGCGTATATGATCAAAAAATTACATCCTACAATCCTGATTGGTATTAAATCTGCCCATTACTGGGGTGATTTCACATCAGTTGATAAAGCGGTAGAATCAGGTAAGCTCGCAAATGTTCCGGTTATCGTTGATTTCGGTGAGCATTCTCCTCCAAATTCAATTGAATCTTTGTTTATGGAGCATTTTAGGCCTGGCGATATATTTACCCATACCTTCTCCGAACATGCAATTTCAGAGACTACTGGTGGACGCGAATCAATTGTGGATGTGAAAACCAGAAAGGTTAAACCGTTTGTGTTTGCTGCACAAAAAAGAGGTATTATTTTCGATGTAGGCCATGGTGCGGGAGCGTTCAACTTCAATCAGGCAATTCCTGCATTGAAACAAGGTTTTATGCCAAATACAATTAGCACAGACCTTTATAATTTGAGTATGAATGCCGCCATGAAAGATATGACTAATGTGATGTCCAAATTTCTTGCTATGGGTATGGGTCTTCAGGATGTTATTTTACGATCAACCTGGAATCCTGCACAAGTAATTAAACGACCCGATTTGGGCCATTTGACTGTTGGTTCTGAGGCTGATATTGCTGTTTTTAACTTGAAAAAGGGAAATTTCGGCTATATGGATGTTCGGCGTACAAAAATAAACGGAACTGAAAAACTTGAAGCAGAATTGACGCTCAGAGCCGGTCGTGTTGTCTGGGATTTAAATGGTATCAGTGCTGCAGATTGGCAAATGCCGGAAAGCACTAATTGATTTTTATTAAATGAAATAATAAAATTATAACACTATGTACAAGCTATCAAATTTCAGAAAGTTACTATCATCGGTATTTACAGTGCCATTTATGATTGGACTAATATTTTCTGTCTTTGCCTTTCAGTCTCAGGCACAGGATATCGATCTTTTATTAAAGGGGGGGCGTGTTATTGATGCCAAAAATAAAATCGATGCCAAGTTGGATGTCGCTATAAAGGATGGTAAAATATTTAAAGTGGCCTCTGGCATACCTGCAACTGAAGCAAAAAAAGTGCTGGATGTAAGTGGTCTGATTGTTTCCCCCGGCCTGATCAATATGCATACGCATGTTTATGCCGGAAGTAAACCGGGATTTACAGATGGAACATCAAGCCAGCTGCCTGATGCCTTTGCACCCCGTTCTGGTATAACTACAGTTGTTGATGCGGGGACTTCAGGTTGGCGGACCTTCCCGGATTTTAAAGCTAAAATCATTGATGGATCTAATACCCGTGTTCTCGCTTTCCTAAGTATTGCAGCCTCAGGATATTCTGTAGATAAAGAACAGGAAAACATCCAAGATATGGATGCTCAGAAAACTGCCGAAACAGTAAAAAAATATTCGGATATTTTGGTTGGGGTAAGAATTGGTCGTTATGAGACGGATGATAACTGGACTCCTTTTGATCGTGCTGTAGAAGCTGCTCAATTGTCAAATACCCCGCTTTTTGTCGAATGTCATCTGCCAAAGTATTCGCTTGAAGACCAATTAAAGCATATGCGCCCGGGCGATATAATGACTCATGCTTTTGAAAATGTTGCAGAACGAATGACTGTGGTTGATGAGCAGGGTAAAGTCAGGCCTTTTGTAAAGGAAGCTCAGAAACGTGGGATACTCTTTGATATTGGTCATGGAGGCGGCGGTTTTTGGTTTAATCAAGCTATTCCTGCCTTCCAGCAAGGGCTTTTCCCCAATTCCTTCGGTACTGATGAACACCGTACAAGCATGAATTCAGGAATGAAAACTATGTTAAATGTGATGTCGAAATATCTCAATATGGGCATGGGAATTCCTGACATTATTGCTCGTGGGAGCTGGAATGCAGCCAAATCTATTAAAAGAGAAGATATTGGAAATTTGTCTGTAGGTTCTGTTGCAGATATAGCAGTATTGAGTGTTAATACAGGAAAATTTGGCTTTGTTGACTCCGGGAATAATAAGATCAACGGAGATCGCAAGTTTGAGGCAGAGCTAACCGTAAGGGCTGGGAAAATAATTTGGGATTTGAACGGACTTTCCGCCAAGAGTATGGCCACAAATAAGTAATTAAAAAACAAAAAATCTAAAATATATTCAATATGAAACGCAGAAATGTAATTAAAGGCCTGGCCTTGCTTCCAGTAGCGGGGAGTATTCTTTCTCAAAAATCTGTTCTTGCGTCACCTGCTGCAAGTGCTAATTCAGTCAATATATTGCCTGTGACTGAAGCATCTTTTATGGCTGAAACAAACATCTTCCGCAGGATTGGTGTAGAACCCGTTATTAATTGCATGGGTACCTACACCATCATAGGGGGTTCAATTGAACGGCCAGCAGTCCGTGAGGCAATGGAAGCTGCAGCTCATAATTTTGTGCAATATGATGAATTGGCTGATGCTATCGGCCAACGGCTGGCCGACCTTACCGGCGCAGAATGGGGAATGGTTTCTGCCGGATGTGCCGCCGGACTTAAACATATTACTGCAGCTTGTGTTACAGGTGGCAACCCTGAAAAGCTGATCCGAATTCCTGATCTGACCGGTTTTGATAAAAATGAAGTAATCATACCACGGTATTCCCGCAATGCGTATGATCATGGTATTCGAAATATTGGTGTAACTATCGTTCATGTTAGTACCCCCGAAGAACTTGAGAATGCAATAAATTCGAAAACTGCAATGATCTATCTGACTGCAGGCTCGCAATCTGAAGCTGGACAGCCACTTTCATTAGAGGCTATCTCTGCAATTGCAAAGCCGAAAAATATTCCAGTCTTGATCGATGTTGCCGCACAGAACCTGACCATTCCTCCAATTCATTTTAAAAGAGGAGCTAATTTGGTTGCATATAGTGGAGGAAAGGCAATTTGCGGTCCGCAGTGCGCCGGACTAATGCTCGGTGATAAGTCCATTTTGATGTCGGCCTGGCAGGCCAGTTCCCCGCATCATGGTCCGGGACGAGATAATAAAGTTGGTCGTGAAGAAATGATTGGGATGATGGCGGCTGTTGAAGATTGGGTAAAACGTGATCATACCGGCGACTGGAAGAAATGGCTATCCTGGTTAGATACTATTTCAAAGAAAGTATCAGGCATTGATGGAATTATGATCACAATTACAGAACCTACAGGACTTTCAAATAAATCACCTGTATTGAAAGTAAGCTGGGATCCGGCAAAATTGTATATGAATGGTTTTGATATAGCGGAAGAACTGGGACGAAATAAGCCAAGAATTGCATTGGCCGCAAGGGATGAAAGTGACGGTACTACATCTGTTAATATTACAACCGGACAAATGCAGGCCGGAGAAGAAAAAATCATTGCCGACCGCTTGTATGAAGTTTTATCCAAAAAACGTTCGCCGAAGCCTGACATGTCAGCCCCTACAGCTAATCTGAATGGCACTTGGGATGTGAGTATAAAATTCTTTAGTAGCACAAGTCAGCATAGCTTTAATATTCTGCAGGATGGTAACTGGTTTTCTGGTACTCATAAGGCAGATTTTGACACCAGAAATTTGACTGGTACCATTGATGGAAGTCAGATTAAATTTGAAAGTTCAATAAAAATCATCGCTGATAATATTAATTACCTGTTTCAGGGTACAGTAAACGGCGATACCATGTCAGGAGATATTCATTTGGGTGAATACAGAACGGCTAAATTTACTGCAACACGCAATAGTACTAAGCCAAACAGGAAAAGAATCCAGATCCCTGGAGGACCGCCTTTGGCTACTTAATTAATTTATACCCTGTTGGTAGGATTACCTGCAGGGTATTTTATTTTGAATATTTTATCGAATTTTAATATATTATCCATTCACCTATCAATAATTTAATGCGAAAATTAAAATTAATTGCCTCTGTTATTCTTCTTTTGACATTTTTTATAAATGTAGTAAAGGCACAGGATGCATCCCTGAATTCCGGTCTATCTGCTTACTCTGTAAAACGAGCTAGCCAGGCAGTTGATGTGAATGATAAATGGAGTGATGCTGTCTGGAAGGGTGTGGAATCAGTTAAAATTCAAAATTATATGGGCGAAATACCCAAATTTAAACCTCAGGCAGAGGCAAAAATGGTATATGATGATAATTTTATTTACGTGATCTACAGAGTAAAAGATCGCTACGTTCGTAGTATAACACAAAAGATCAACGGTAAAGTTTGGGAGGATTCAGCAGTTGAATTCTTTTTCTCACCGGAAGCAAATAATCCAATGAATTACTTTAATCTGGAGATCAATTGTGGAGGAACTCCTTTGTTGTTTCATAAAAAAGGGAAACCAACAATTGAGGATATTCAGAAAATAGAGATCGCTGCCTCTCTTCCAAAGGTGGTTGATCCGGAAATTACCAAACGTGTTACCTGGACTATGTCTTTCAAAATACCATTGGTCATGCTTGAAAAATATACAAATGTGGTTCGTCCAAAGGCCGGGGTTTCTTGGAGAGCTAATTTTTATAAGATTGCAGAAATAAATTCCAATAAGCATTATATCACATGGAATGTAGTTAAAAATCCTACACCTCAATTCCATTTGCCTCAGTATTTCGGGGTTTTAAATTTTCAGTAAAAGAGGTGCTAATTAGTAATAAAAGTTAACATGAAGTTTTTGTTCAATAAAAATGCTGTTTCTGAAAAGGTGAATTGCAGGTTGTCATTATTCATTGTTCTATTAATAATTTGTCAATTTAGCTATGCTCAGGAATTCGATATCCTGTTAAAGGGTGCACATGTTATTGATCCCAAAAATAAGATCGATTCCAAAATGGATGTGGGAATTGTAAATGGCAGGATAGCTCGTGTAGCTAAAGATATTGCTATTGGATCTGCCACGAAAACCATTGATGTAACTGGATTTTATATCACGCCCGGGATAGTCGATATGCATGTTCATGTTTTTCAGGGTACGGATAAAAATAGTACATCTGTTGGTAATTCTTCACGCAGTCAGCAGGCTGATGCATTTTCTTTCAGAACAGGTGTTACTACTGTTGTGGATGCCGGATCTTCAGGATGGAGAAATTTCCCATTGTTTAAAGAACAGACTATTGATAAATCGCAAACAAGAATTCTGGCTTTCCTAAATGTAATTGGCAATGGAATGATCGGCCGTTTTCAGGAACAGGATGTCAATGACATGAATCCTGTAATGAATGCTCATATGATCAACAGACTTTACCCAACTATTCTGGTTGGGATTAAATCTGCTCATTATTGGGGTGAATTTACCTCTGTAGATAGGGCTGTTGAGTCAGGTAAGCTTGCAAATGTGCCAATAATGGTTGATTTTGGAGAGCATAATCCGGCCAATTCTATTGAGTCTTTATTTTTGAAACACCTTCGTCCAGGAGATATTTTTACCCATACATTTTCTGAGATCAGTACCGGAAGAGAATCTGTTGTGGATGAAAAAACAAGAAAAGTAAAACCTTTTGTATTTGAAGCACAAAAACGGGGAGTTATTTTTGATGTTGGACACGGTGGCGGTGCATTTTCCTGGGCTCAGGCAGTTCCTGCATTTCAACAGGGCTTTTATCCTAATGTGATAAGTTCAGACTTACATGATCAGAGTATGAATAGCGGAATGAAGGATATGGCGAATGTGATGTCTAAATTTCTCGCTATGGGAATGAGTCTTCAAGATGTTATTTTGAGATCTACCTGGAATCCAGCACAAGTAATTAAACGACCTGACCTTGGCCATTTAAGTGTTGGCACAGAGGCTGATCTGGCAGTTTTTAATGTTCGAGAAGGGAAATTTGGCTACACTGATGTGCGCAAAATTGCCGTATCCGGAACTAAAAGGCTAGAGGCAGAATTAACGATTCGAGCAGGTAAGGTTGTATGGGATCTGAATGGCTTAAGCGGACAAAAATGGGCGATAGAAAGTAAAGTGGTAAGATAATTTTAAGGATAATGACAACTAGTAAAAATAATTCTGTTTCAGAAATTTGTGCATCTAAAATAGGCTTAATCGCATTATTTGCAGTTTTATTATTTCCTCAGTTTTTACAAGCCCAGGAAATTGATCTTTTATTAAAAGGGGGACGTGTAATAGATCCCAAGAATAGTATTGATTCAAAAATGGATGTGGCGGTAAAAGACGGTAAGATTTATCGTATTGCTGCAGAAATTTCCTCTTCAAGTGCAAAAAAAGTATTAGATGTTAGCGGTATGCTGGTATCTCCGGGATTGATCAATATTCATACTCACGTATATGCAGGAAGTAAACCTGGCTTTGCTGATGGTCAGTCAAGCCAGTTACCGGATGCCTTTGCCCCCCGATCAGGTATAACCACAATAGTTGATGCCGGTACTACCGGTTGGCGAACCTTTCCTGATTTTAAGTCAAAGGTGGTTGATCCTTCTTTAACCCGAGTTTTGGCCTTTATCAATATTTTCGAGACCGGTTTTAGCTCAGGCTCTGCTATTGAACCCGATTTAAATACATTGGATGTTCAAATGACTGTGGATGCCATCAAAAAATATCCTGAATTTATTGTGGGTACCCGCATCGGACATTATAAAGGTAAAAGCTGGATTCCTTTCGATAAGGCTTCTGAAGCTGCCCGAATTGCGGATAAACCTCTGTTTGTGGAATGCCATATGCCTGAATATTCTTTGGAAGACCAATTAAAAAGAATGCGTTCCGGGGATATCATTACCCACTCTTTCGAGAACGTATCAGAACGTATGCCCATTGTAGATGAACAGGGAAAACTAAGGTCCTTTGTACTGGAGGCACAACATAAAGGGGTCTTGTTTGATGTTGGTCATGGAGGTGTTGGATTCTGGTTTGACCAGGCAATACCTGCATTGAAACAGGGACTTCTTCCAAATTCCTTTGGTACAGATGAACACAGAACAAGCATGAATGCAGGTATGAAGAATATGCTGAACGTCATGTCAAAATACTTGACAATAGGCATGACCATTCCTGACATCATTGCCAGCGGAAGCTGGAAACCTGCCAAATCAATAAAAAGAGATGACCTTGGTAATTTGAGTGTTGGTTCTGTAGCCGATATTGCTGTTTTAAGTATTTTAAACGGTAAATATGGATATGTAGATTCTGGCGGTAACCGGATAGAAGGTGATCAAAAATTTGAAGCGGAATTGACAGTAAGAGCTGGCCGAATTATTTGGGATTTGAATGGTCTGGCAGCCACACCATATAACAAATAGATTCAGAAATTTTTAAATTGAACTACACTATAATAGCATGAAACGCAGAAATGTAATTAAGGGATTGGCCATGTTACCGGTAGTTGGAAGTGTTCTATCAGGCGACTCGGTTTTGGCAGGAACTGTTACAGATAATAAATTTTTAGCCCAAAGTTCCGAATCGATAAGCACATTGAATTCCTTTTTATCAGAAACAAATATATACAGAGCAATGGGTGTTGAGCCCATAATAAATTGCAGGGGCTCTTATACCATTATTGGGGGATCTATCAAAAGACCAAAAGTGAAACTTGCATTGGAAGCGGCCAGCACAAATTTTGTACAGCTCGATGAGCTTGCTGAAGCGGTTGGAAAGCGTCTTGCAGAACTCACAAAATCAGAATGGGGAATGGTTTCTTCAGGATGTGCAGCCGGCGTGAAACATATTACGGCAGCTTGTGTTACTGGTGGAAGTCCGGAAAGACTCATCCGCATTCCTGATCTTACGGGATTTGAAAAAACAGAAGTTATAATTCCAAGATATTCCCGCCAGCATTATGATCATGCAGTCCGGAATATTGGTGTAAAAATAATTACTGTATCTACTCCTGAAGAATTAGAAAAGGCCATCAATTCAAAAACAGCAATGATCTACCTTACATCAGGTACTCCCGGGGCTGCTTCTGATACAGGTCAGCCCTTATCTTTGGAGGTGATTGCCTCAATAGCCAAACCAAAAAATATTCCAATTTTGATGGATGCCGCAGCAGAGAGTCTGACCATTCCTCCGTATCATTTAAAGAGAGGAGCTGATATTGTAGCATACAGCGGTGGTAAAACTATCCGCGGCCCGCAGTCGGCAGGATTAATGCTCGGAAATAAAAATATTTTATTGGCCGCATGGCAGGCAAGTGCTCCTCATCATGGCCCGGGCCGTGACAATAAACTGGATCGCGATGAAATAGTAGGAATGGTTGCGGCAGTTGAAGATTGGCTGGAACGTGATCATGAGGGGGAGTGGAAAAGATGGCTTAGCTGGCTTAACGTCATTTCAAAGAAAGTTACTGAGATCAATGGTGTAAGTACCAAGCTTGTTGAACCCACAAATTTGAATAATAAATATCCGGTACTTCATATTATCTGGGACCCTGAAAAGTTTTACGTTACAGGATATGAAATTGCAGAAGAAGTAGGAAGAAATAAGCCAAGAATAGCTCTTGGAAATCGGGATGAAGCCGATGGTACAACCTCCATACAGATCACGCCGGGGCATATGCAAGCGGGTGAAGAAAAGATTGTTGCTGACAGATTATTTGAAGTATTGTCGAAAAAGCGTAGCCCAAAGCCCGAGATGAAAACGCCAGCGACTAACCTAAGCGGACGCTGGGATGTTGAAGTAAACTATGCATTAAGTACCAGCCAACATTCTTTTACGATTGAACAGGATGGAAACTGGATTCAGGGGACTCATAAGGGAGATTTGGACACTAAAAACATGGTGGGTACAATTGATGGTGATGAAGTGAAGATCAGGAGTACGATTCCCATAGTTGGAAATAGTATTATTTACCTTTTCTCCGGAAAAGTAAATGGAGATACCTTGTCAGGTGATATCCATATGGGTGAATATCTGACAGCAAAATTTACAGCAAAGCGAAATAAAACTAAACTCCCGCGTCAGAAGGTCATGATTCCAGGAGGACAGCCTTTAGCTACCTGATCAGAAATAGTTAGTAAATATTAAACCATTTTAAAATGAAACGTAGAGATTTAATTAAAGGAATTGCCGCAGTGCCCTTAATCGGTGCTTTAAATCCGATTGCATCTGTTTTAGCCTCAAATTCTGGCAAAAGCTTCAAAAAGCGTCTGGTTATTGATACCCATGTTGAGACTTGGAATTTTGATCCAAGATTCCCCTTTAAGCATCCTGAGAATCCAAATTTAAAAGTGGCAATAGAGGCCCCAATTGAGAATCAGGTTAAACAAATGAAAGATTTTGATCTTAAATATGGGGTTCTTATCAATCCTCGTTATTATGGATGGGATAATTCATACATGGCGAATAACCTTAAAACTTATCCTAAGCATTTTGTAGCACATGGTTTATTGAATCCTCATGATCCCAAAATAGTAGATAACCTCAGATATTGGGTAAATGAACATGGCTTTCAAGGGATGCGTTTCAGTCCGATTTATACTCCCAAAGAAACCTGGTTAAACTCCCCGGAACATTATCCTCTTTGGAAGGAAGCAGAAAAACTGGGGCTTTGCTTCAATTATTATATTGTTCCTCACCAAATGCCAATGCTGGAGGATATGGCTGCACGCTTTCCAGGTGTGAAAATTGTAGTTGACCATGCCGGCAAACCCGACCTGAAAGCTGCAGATTGCTGGCCTGAATTCAAAAAAATGTTTAAACTCAGCCGTTTCTCAAATGTTTGGATTAGTAATTCAGAGCCTTATGAAATGTCAGAGATCAAGAAGTATCCTTACGAGGATACATTGCCGTTTTATAGAGCCATCTATGAAGAATTTGGAGCCAAGCAGATCATCTGGGGTACTGGTTATCCTTTCCCTAGATGGGAACTGCCAATGGATAAAGAACTGGAATTTATGGATAAGTACTGTAATTTTTATACTGATGACGATCTGGACCTGATCATGGGTAAAAATGCCCTCGGTATATGGAAATTCCCTGGAAAGTCCTGAATGTAAATTTTGATCTGAACGGTAGAAAATTAAACGTAGATCGCTACATAGATATTACTTATATTACACTCATGATAAATAGATTCCAGTTATTGCTTTCCTTTTGCTTGTTGATATTACCCTTGAAATCTTTGTTTGCACAAGCTATTCCTAAGGAGGAACTGATCTTTTTGACTTCTGCATGGAAAGGTGAACGTTTTGAGGATGGTCGCCCTCGTATCCCTGACGAGCTGTTGAACCGTGCAAAATCGATTGGGATTGAAGAGGCCTGGCAAATATTAAATAATGAAGGCTATTTGTATCAATATGAGCGAAACTGGAAAATATTGCATGAGGATGAAAAAGTTATTGGAAGGGCTTTAACGGCTTTTTATATGCCTATTCGTCCTGATGTGGAGAAGAATATTGTAGATCGTGCTGCCGCAGAAGGCAGACAAGGCAGACATTTGCACTGGCCTATCAATATGCTTACCAAAGGTGATGTGTATGTTGCTGATAATGAAGGTAGAGTAGGCTCATTGATGGGTGATAATCTTGGAAATGTGATCTATAAAAACTCAGGGAATGGGGTAATATTTGATGGATTTGCCCGCGACGTGGATGGATTGGCTGAGATCAAGGGATTTAATGCATTTGTAAGAGATTTTGCACCCCAGTTTTTACAGGGTGTTGTTTTGATGGGTTTGAATACTCCGGTTACTATCGGACAAGCCATTGTTTTGCCCGGAGATCTGGTGATAGCAGGCCGTGCCGGGGTAGTATTTATCCCTGCTCATATGGCTGAACAGGTTATTGCTACTGCAGAATTCATTGCTTCAAAAGATCGTTTCGGTCATGAGATGATCAAAAGTGGATTGTATAAGGCGGGGCAGGTTGATACACAATGGAGCGAAGAAATCAGAGTAGAATACATGAAGTGGCTGGAAAAAAATCCGAAGGAAAAAAAGATCAGCCGCGCTCAGCTTGATCAGTTTATGTTAAAAAGAACCTGGTAATATTTTTCTTATAATTAATTCGGATGAAACCTATTTTTAAAATCGTATTGGGAATTGGCATTGCATGCATGCTCGCTGCAATTACCTTGTATCTGCTCAACAAATCTACTGACGCCGAGCCATTTCTGATTGCATCACTCATATCTGTTGCCATCGGAATTCGGGGTGCATCAGCTTTAAAAGGATTTGCCTATCCTGTAATGATCTTCGGTGTAGTTTCTACAGCAATGATCTTTCCTCACTATTTTCTTGAGATCAATGGCTATAAATTATCTGGACTGATTACTCCCCTCATTCAGCTGATCATGTTTGGAATGGGTATTACGATGAGCTACAGAGATTTTATTGGAGTATTTAAATCTCCTAAAGGGGTTCTTGTGGGGGTTTCAAGCCATTTTATGATCATGCCTTTACTCGGATTTGGATTGGCAAAAATCAGCGGTTTTACTCCCGAGATTGCAGCAGGAATGATTCTGATCGGATGTGCACCTAATGCTGTTGCAGCCAACGTTATTTCCTATCTGGCAAAGGCTAACCTCGCCCTCTCCATTACACTTACTTCAATAGCTACCTTACTGGCTCCTTTCCTCACACCCCTACTGATGAAATTATTAGGGGGTTCATTCATTGAGATCAATGTTCTTGATATGATGTGGGACATTATGAAAATGGTTATTTTGCCAGTCACACTCGCTATGGTAATCAATGAACTCCTGAAGGATAAAATGAAGTGGATAAATGCGGTAATGCCAATTGTATCGATGTTTGGTATCGCATTTATCATCATTATCGTTACCGCCGTGGGTCGGGAAAGTCTTTTAACAGTCGGTCCGCTTCTTATTCTATTAGTTTTAATCCATAATCTCATGGGCTATTCCTTAGGTTATTGGTTTGCTCGCTTGTTTAAAATGAGTGAAATGGATTCCAGAACCATTGCAATTAATGTTGGGATGCAGAATGCAGGACTTTCAAAAGGCTTGGCCTATGGAATGGGTAAGCTTGCAACTGTCGGACTTGCGCCGATGATCTATGGTCCGATGATGAACATTACCGGTTCTATTCTGGCATCCTACTGGAAAGGAAAACCCATTGCAGATAGCGATGTAATTAATCAACTAGAAAAATAAATAATCATGCTCAACTACTTAAAAATCTTCACACTACTTACTGTGATTAGTCTGAATGCACAGGCTCAATCCAAAAATGAAACACAAATAGCAAAACTGGTCCTCGCTATTAATAATGCCATCGTTAATACAGACAGTGTTACTTTAAAGGACCTCACTTGGGACGAATTAAGCTATGGGCATTCTGCCGGTTTAATACAGAATCAGAAGGAATTTATTGCAGGAGTATTAAACGGCCCAACGTTTTTTAAAAGCATTGAACCCTTTGATCAGAAAATTACGATGGCAGGTAAAAATGCAATTGTAAGGCATATTGTAACTGCTAAGGCTGTAAATAAAGGGAATCCACTGGATTTAAAATTTGCGAACATAATGGTTTGGCAGAAAAAGCAGGGGAAGTGGAAGTTGCTCGCGCGACAAGGGTATAAGCTTTAATTTAAAAATATGAATTTGAAAACAGAGCTTTCAAGGCTTATAAAAGAACAAGGAATTGTACCATTGTACTACTCGGATGATGCTGAAGTAAGTATTGATCTGATGAGGGCAATGTATGCTGGGGGAATTAGAACTACTGAATATGCAAATCGCGGTGATCGTGCATTAAAGAATTTCCGTGAGATGCGTAAAGTTTGTGATGCGGAATTGCCTGGAATGCGATTAGGTATTGGCACCATAAAAACTTTGGAATCTGCCCAAACTTATATTGATGAAGGGACAGAATTTTTGGTCTGCCCTGGAATTTTGGAGTCAGTTATTGAATTATCTGATAAGAATGATCTTCTTTGTGTTCCTGGTTGCATGACTCCCAGCGAGATCATTCGAGCCGAAACTTGCGGGGCAAAGATCGTTAAGCTTTTCCCGGCAAATACCTTAGGCCCATCATATATTGAAGCAGTGCAGGCTCTTTTTCAGGACATTGTTTTTTTACCTACAGGCGGCATCGAACTTAACGAAGAAAATCTTAGAAGCTGGTTTAAAGTTGGGGTTTGCGCAGTCGGGGGCAGTAAAATGATCACTAAGGATGTGATAGAAAATAAGCGATATGATCAGTTAACCGCAGAGTCTAAAAGAGCACTTGAGCTGATCAGTGCAATCAGAGTGAGTTTAATGAAATAGTAATTTTGAATATTCTATCAAAAAATGAACGAATCACTATATAAATACATGAAAGTTGGCTTGGTCCACTTTATGGCTTTTCCTGCAACGATCAAGGGCGAAGGTCCGGTACTTGAAACCATCAGAAAGATTGCTGTGGATGACTATTTTAGTGCCATTGAGATCACTACGGTCAAAGACCCTGAGCAGAGAATGGCAGTAAAAAAGATGCTTGAAACATCTCATATGACCATCGCTTATGGTGCTCAGCCAAGATTATTAACCACCGGGCTAAATATTAACCATCTGGTTGAAGAGGAGCGCCAAAAGGCATTGGAAAATTTAAAGGCCGGAATTGATGAGGCCTATGAGATAGGTGCATCTAGCTTTGCTTTTTTAAGTGGCAATTATGAAGAAAGCCGGAAGGAGGAAGCTTTTCAGGCTCTAGTTAATTCTACCAATGAAATCTGCAGATATGCTAAAAGTAAAGGCGATCTGAGAATTGCATTGGAGGTTTTTGATTATGATGTAGATAAAAGAAGCCTGATTGGCCCGGCAGACCTGGCATTGCGTTATGCAAAGGAGATCCGAAAGAGCCACGATCATTTTGGCTTAATGGTTGATTTAAGTCATATTCCTTTGATCCATGAAACGATTGAAGAATCTTTGCTTCCTGTAAAGGATTACATTGTTCATGCGCATATCGGCAATTGTGTAATGAAAGAACCTGATATGGCAGCATATGGTGATGTTCATCCCCGCTTCGGTTTCCCAAATGGAGAGAATGATGTGGATGAAGTTGTAGATTACCTTAGAGTACTATTAAATATTGGATTTCTGAATACTCAGACTCCCCCAGTAGTAAGTTTTGAGATCAAGCCTTTTGGAGATGAAGATGCAGATATCGTTATTGCAAATGCAAAGCGTGTGCTGAATTTGGCATGGGCAAGGGTTTAGTAAGCTTAAAGTAGAAAGCTAAAAGCAGAAAGTAAAGAAATATTAGAATTGAAATAAGCATGAAGTTAGTTGTATTAGATGGTTATACCTTAAACCCGGGTGATTTAAACTGGGAGGGAATAAAAAAGTTTGGTAATCTGGAGGTGCATGACCGCACACCAGAAAGCCTGATCGTGGAGCGTTGTCAGGGAGCAGAGATCATTTTCACAAATAAGACTCCAATCAGAGAATCGGTACTTTCACAGCTTCCTGATTTGAAATATATCGGAGTTCTAGCAACAGGATATAATGTAGTGGATGTTGATTATGCTAAAACCAGAGGTGTCGCCGTCGCAAATGTTCCAGGTTATGGTACGGCATCAGTCGTACAAATGACCTTTGCCTTATTGCTTGAATTATGTCAGCACGTACAAAGTCATAGCGATTCAGTACGTCAGGGTGATTGGGCGGCTTCACCCGATTTTTGTTACTGGAATTACCCAATGATCGAGCTTGAAGGTAAAACAATCGGAATCATTGGTTTCGGCAGCATCGGTCAGAAGGTGGCGGATATTGCGACAGCTTTTGGAATGAATATTATTGGATTTTCAAGAACCAGATCAGATCAATCGCATCGTAAAAACTTTAAATGGGCAGAACTAAATGAGCTTTTGAAGGAATCGGATGTGGTTAGTGTTCACTGTCCTCTCTTCCCTGATACACAGGGTATTATTAATAAAGATAGCTTAAGCCTGATGAAGCGAACTGCCTTCTTTCTGAACACTTCAAGAGGCCCCTTGATGGTTGATCAGGATCTGGCAGATGCTTTAAACGAGGGAATTATAGCCGGCGCAGGGATCGACGTACTGTCGGTAGAGCCTCCATCTGCAGACAACCCACTTTTTAAGGCAAAAAACTGTTTAATTACCCCACATATTGCATGGGCAACGAAAGAAGCCCGTTCAAGATTGATGGGAATTGCAGAAAATAATTTATCTTCATTCCTTAATCAAAATCCTATTAACATTGTAAATAAATAAACCAAAAATTAAATTATTATGAAAAAGTACTCCCTATTATTTCTTATCACGGCTGCCTTATTAAGTTGTAACCCAAAGCAGGAAGATGCTGCAAAAAAGGAAATGGATGCTGCCGCTGATACAGTGAATATCGAAGCTCGTTTGAAGGAATTGAATATAGAGCTAACAACTCCGAAGCCGCCAACAGCAAATTTTGTAAAAACTGTTCGTGTAGGTAACCTGGTATACACTTCTGGTCACGGTCCTGATCGCGCAGAAGGTGGTCCTTTAACAGGTAGAGTTGGTGATGATTTAACACTCGAGCAAGGTCAGGAAGCTGCCCGTTTAACCGGTGTATCATTACTTTCAAGCTTAAAAGCAGAGATCGGCGACTTGAGCAAGATTAAGCGTGTGGTTAAAGTTTTAGGAATGGTTCAGTCTACTCCAGAGTTTAAGGATCAGCCAAAGGTAATGAATGCATTTTCTGATATGATGGTTGCTGTTTTTGGAGCTAAAGGAAAGCATGCCCGTTCTGCAGTTGGTATGAGTGCATTGCCGGGAAACATAGCCATAGAAATTGAAATGATCGTTGAAGTAGAGGATTAATAATTTCCTAAATACAAACATTTCTATCCTTAATGCTGATTTACTTTTCTTAAAGATTTAGTAAATCAGCATTAATTTTTTACAGAAATTGATTTAATTTAAATTTTGCCAGAATTAAAATTATGAAGAAGTATTTCGTAATAACCATGATCGCTATTGCCTTATTTGGCTGCAATTATGCATCCAAAGCGCAGGTAAAAGGGGGCTCAAAAACTGAAGTTATTGATTTCGATAAGCGACTGAAGG
>JBIIWE010000213.1:0-4867 GCA_044339075.1 Daejeonella sp.
CATTTGCAATCTTAGCAGTCGTTACATTGGCATCCAGAATCTTCGCAGTCGTTACAGCGTCGGCAGCAATTTTTGCTGCAGTTACTGCACTGGTAGCAATCGCCGGTGAGGCCGCTGTTCCAGTCAGATCTCCTGCCAGCTGGATCTTTCCTTTAGTAATACCATCTGCATCAACGGTACCTGCTGATCCCGCAGCGGTTACGAAGGCAGTGGTTGCTACCTGAGTAGTATTCGTGCCTGGAGTTGCAGTTGGTGCAGTTGGAACTCCTGTTAATGCTGGACTTGCCAGTGGCGCTTTTTCTGTATCTAATTCATTAAGCGCACCCTGAACTGTTGCCGCAGCAATTGTTCCTGATGCAACATTGGCAACAGTCGTTGCAGTTTGATCGCCTGTGTTGGTTCCTGTTAAGTTTGCGACTGCCCCATTGGCTAGCATTCCATTAGTGATTGCACCGTTTGCAATTGTAGTAGTATTTCCTGTAGACGTAACTATCCCTGTTAAGTTTGCATTCGTAGTTACTGTTCCAGCATTTCCGGTAACACTAGCTACAATCGGGTTAGTAACAGTCAGGTTGCCCAATGTACCCACAGAGGTTAATGATGAATTAACAATAGCCGGATTCAATGTTGTTCCTGTTAAGGCTGCTGCACTTGCTGCTGTACTGATCGTAATATCTGATGAACCATCAAAAGCCACTCCATTTATATTCTTTGGTGCAGCAAGCTTTGTCGCTGTTCCTGCATTTCCAGTAATCGCACCTGCGATTGGAGCTGTAACTGTTAATCCTGTTAAAGTTCCAACAGAAGTGATGGCCGGCTGAGCAGCTGCTGTGACCGTAGCTGCTGTAGAGGCCGTAACATTTGCTGGTACCCAACTAGTTCCATTCCAACTAAGAACCTGACCGGAAAGGGGAATAGTAGCTGAAATTACATTCCCCTGTAATTTATTTGCATTCCAAATTGCCGAATTATTATTTGCTGATAAAACAATATTAGTCCCTGCATTATTAACTGTAAGTGTAGTTCCGTCTCCCGAAATATTTATAGGTCCAAATTTATCATTTACAGAAATGACTGATTCACTTGAACTTGCAAATGTAACCCAAACTGTATTTTGCCTGACATAGAACTTATTATCACCAGCATTGTAAACGAGCATTCCATTCACAGGAGTTACAATCGCAGCAAGAGATGTAATACGAGGTATCAAGATAGCCTTATTGGCACCATCAACCTGCAAGGCAATACTCTGGTTCCCTATAGTTGCAGTACCAATAGCAATTCCTTGTGCATTCAACAATTTCTTGCTATTCATATCCACATCCTGAGATGCAGTATGATCACCCATATTATCGCCAAGCCTGATTTGCCTAGTTTGGCCCTGAACTGAACTGAATGCCCCAATCAAAATCCCTGAAAAGAAGGCAAAACGAACAAACCGTTTAATTGAATATTTCATAAATTCGATTATAATATTTTTATTATCATGCTCAAAAGAACTCCTACTTCACATTCATTTATTTCAACAATAATATTTTGTACTGGGTTCCAATAATTGTTACAGGATCTGCCTGATAATTAGCAAAACGAATACTTACTTCATTCGGAGCACTTACCCATGAATTATACACTGAAAAATCTGGCGTATCTCCGACAAGCGCAACAAAAACAACATCACCTTCAACTGCACCGCTCACATTTACTTTTACCACATTTGTACTGTTGGGTTCAATGATTAAATTACCCCCGCTCGTAGTATTAAATTCTTTCGGTTTTTCTAAAACTGTTGATGAAACAGAAAGAATTGATCTTGGCTCCCAGGCAGTTCCACTCCAGGTTAATACCTGACCTATTGTTGTACCGGAACTTGCAGTAATTTGTGTTAATGGGTCTATTTTACCACCAATGTTTTGAAGGTTAAGCTTCGACTCATCGACGTTTACATTATTATTGATATTAGTGTTTGAAACACCACTAAGAAATGTCCATGCACCACCCTTTCTGACATAAAGGCCTTTAAGGGGTTCCTTTTCAAGGTAAATCAGCATCCCATCTAAAGGATTAAGTGCGTTTATTGCAAGTGTATCAGACAAACGCGGCAATAATAAACCTTTAGTATCACTCTCCAATTCAAGTATAGACGACCTCTGAATCTGATCCGGATTAGTACCAATTTTAACTTGAGCATGAATGGTACTAACAGAAAAAATGCTTAATAATACAAGCATCATATGATACCTGAAACTACTTTTAATCCGTGTTGAGTAAATTCTATTTTCCATATATTAAAAATATCTTGGTGAAAGGGAAGTTCTGTCAAATGAGAACTCATATCTCAAAATAATTTCATGTGAACCTTTAGCGATTATATTATATTTTGAGGTAACATGATCGTATGCATAACCCATTCTTAATTGAGGAGTCAATTTAAGATCGATTAATCCTACAATTGCAGTTTGATTGCGATAAGAAATACCTAGCGAAACCATGTCTGCAATCCAAAAATTAGAATTGACATCATATGAAATCGGACTTCCAACTACGCCTCTAACAAGAAAAGAAGGTTTAATCATTAGATCTTCGCTAATCTCAAATACATATCCTGCATTGAAATATATATGCATATCCTGCCTTAATTCGCTGAAAGCGCCTGTATTATTGGCCTTATTAAAATTATTTCTGATCAAATTCGGGGATGAAAGACCAACATGAAATTTTTCTGTATTGAAAAATATTCCAGTTCCAAAATTGACTTTTGTGTTATTTAAATTCTGACTGAAAGAGGGATCATTTTGATCGATAACATCAACTTTTGTATAATCAGTCTTGAAATTAAAGACACCGCCCTGAAGTCCGAATGCGAGCGTTGAGTAATCACCAGTAGGGATTTTAAAAGAATAAACAGCTTGCGCGCCCAATGTTTTGGTTATAGCATCTCTGTCATCTATCAATTTTATCCCAACACCAACACGTTTGTTAGCTATAGGCATATCAGCTGATAAAAAAGCACTTTGCGGAGCAGTTTTGAATCCGGTCCATTGCTTACGAAACATGGTTGTAACGTTTAATGCATCTCTAAACCCGGCGTAGGCAGGATTAATTTCAAGGGTATTAAACATGTATTCAGAAAAAAGTGGCAATTGCTGACCAAAAAGATTTTGAGTACCTGATAGCAAAAATGCGATGCAGATAATAAAAACCCCGTTAGATTTACTTTTAACCATTTTTATCTGTTTATAATAATATAACCTGTTACAGGCTGTGAATCATTAAAATTTAGAATGTAATAATAGGTTCCATCAGGCAAAATAGTATTAACTAAACCTCCTTGATTCCCAAGCCCGTCGAAACTATTCTTGTAGTTGGTATCTCTAAAAACCAAACTTTGCCATCTGTTATAAACCTCTAATCTTACCTTGTCTGTTGACTTCAAATTTTCAATTATGAACTTGTCATTTAAGCCATCATTATTAGGAGATATACCTGCTGGGATTCTAAAATTAGAAATTGCATTGCCTCTAAAAACAGATTTAGAGAAGTACTCATTTTGGGCAAGTCCGGTTGAAACAATACGACTGCTGATAAATGAATTTGGTATTGCGATTCCTGTAGAAATAATTCCGGGAGTCAATCCAGCAGTAGGAATAGCATCCCATTTTTCATCCTGAGAAACATACCTACTCACAAAACTTTGATTTCTAACTGAACTAAATTGGGTGCCCTCTTCACTAGAATTGTGCTGCAGATTGATAGTTAGGCTTGCTTTAGGATCTAATTTCGAAGTTGAAATATTCCATGTTTTAATTACAAAATTGATATTATCCGGTGTTCCATAAATTGCTCTATCATACACATTATCAAATACCCTAAGTTTCAGCTCCTGGGCAATACCTACGTAATTTACTGAGGCTGGAGTATAGCTATTCACAGTAGAACCAACCGGAAAAATGATCTGGGCCTGCTGCACACCTGTTGTTTTCCTAACTAATGAACCCCCACTAATTCCTGTTCCAGTAACAAAATATCGATTCTCATTATATCCAGTAATCGAACCATTAAGTTCCAAAGCAGCATTTCTGCTGTTCAGAATAATCTTGCCATTTACGAAACTCACATTATTTCTAACGTACAAATCCTGACCCTCCAAAATAACATTTCCAGAATTTGCTATTTGCAGGTTGGAGAATCCCGTGTTGCCTTTAGAATTGTTTTGGGTATTGATGTATTGTGAGGCCGTAGTGCCAGAAAATTTAATAAGTCCGCCAGTTCCATTCACACCTGTCGAGCCCTCGTCGGCAATACGGCTACCAATGCGACTATTCCAACGCTGACCAAGAAAATTGATCGTTGAGCTTTTAAGAGATCCTATTGAACCAGAATTATTCACATCAGAAAAAATTGAAACAGTAGCTTCGGGATGAACGAAAAACGATTCACCAGTTTGCACGGTCATTTGTATCAGCTCCTGACCCTTTACTAAAAAAGGCGATGCGATACAAAAAACAAACCAAATAAAGTATTTAAACGTTTTATGTAAATTCAATGTTCCTTTTAAAATTACTCCGGTAAACAATTTACCCCAAGCTCGCGCGTGATAAAGCGATAATCATACCATTCGTATAATTGACACTTTTTCTTCCCCATTGGAGGTCATTTCCATTCAATATACGGCTAAATTTAATAATATGTGCTATTTAATTAATTTAAAAGATAAAAACTTGCTTTTTTGGGGTATTAAATGACGTAAAAATGTGGTAAATATTCTACATTATGAGCAATATTTTTCTCATAATACGTATAAATACTCAATAATTTTTTATTAATTATGTAGTAATACTTAGGTTTATTTCTATTTTCTTAAGATCAT
>JBIIWE010000214.1:0-4866 GCA_044339075.1 Daejeonella sp.
CTCTAAACCTTCAATTATTTAAAAATATTTTTATTTTTTATCGAAAATTGTTTGCGAATTCTATTTTTAAGACCTATTCAATAGGAATTCCTAAGTTTTCCCGAATTAGTTTTAAACTCTATAGTAATCAGGTTTCCAGTTCTGGATAGCTAATTTTATTGACTTCGAATCCATTTTATCTGTAACTGCTCTTTGCACGAGTTTTAAAAATTCTTCATCCGATGCAAATCGTAAGGCGATGATTTGTCCAATTTTTAGCTCCGATGGCAAGGGCTTTCCCGTCAGAATAAAGTGCCTTAAGTTTTCTTCAGAACGAATGGCTCTATCCTGAGCTTTGAGAGGGAACGATCGTGTATACCAAAAAAGAAAAATGCAGCATACAAAAAGTAGTGTAATTAAACTGGCGGAATAAAAGCTTTCATTATTCCATGATCCGCAAAGATTGAAAATTGAGCCTATTAATCCTGATAATATCAATAGCGTCAGTATTCCGTGATAACCTTTAAGCAGTCGTCTGTGGTTTTTGTAGTTTTGTTCCATGATTATTTGTTTGTGATTTTAAATTCTGTTCGTCTGTTATTTTTGCGGCCTTGTTCAGTGTTATTATCAGATATTGGCTGGTCTTCTCCATATCCTTTAAAACTTAAGTTCTTTAAAGGTATTTTATTTTTTATTAAATATTCATAAACTGTTTTAGATCTATCCCTGGAAAGAATCAGATTTGACTGATCTTCTCCAATATTATCGGTATGCCCGCCAATTTCGATCGATACTGTAGGATTTTCTCTAAGAAAAAGAATAAGCTGTTGTAATTCTATCATTGATTCAGGTAAGAGATCATATTTGTTGGTTTCGAAAAATATATTATTCAATATAACCATTCCTCCGATATTAATTTTCTGTAAAGAAATATCCATACTAAAAGGTTGATTTTCCAGATTCCCTAATAGTGTAAAGTTCTGTGAATAAAATAAATATCCTTCTTTTGAGACCGTAAGTCCATAAGATTTACCTGCGGGTAATGTGGCAAGAAATACTCCAGTTTCCGGATCTGCAATCTCATCATAAATAGTTTTTCCATTTGCCAAATTTGTGATTTGAATATGTGCATCCAATACCTCCTTGCTAAGATTATCAAAAACATTCCCTTTAACATAAGTAACTGTTTTGGGTTTCAATTTTTCGGGTAATTCAAAAGAGTAAATATCTAACTTCCCAAATCCTTCTTTCTGATTACTTGAAAAGAAAGCCAGTTTTCCATTATTACTTATGCTTAACCCGCTTTCTTCTGCGAATGTATTTATTGGAAAACCCAGATTTTCAGGCTTTTGCCAGCCTGTTTGTTTCTCGCCTGAATATGCTTTCCGACTTAAGAACAAATCTTTATTACCCATGCCTGGCCATCCGTTTGACGAAAAATAAAGACTTTCATTATCCGGATGAATAAATGGTGATTGTTCATCATAAGAAGTATTGATTTCTGGACCCAAATTAACAGGACTTGACCATGTACCATCTGTGTTTAATTCAGAACTCCAGATATCATAGCCTCCATAACCACCCTGTCGGGTGCTAACAAAATACAAGGTGCGGCCATCAGCACTGATGGATGGTTGAGATTCCCAGCCTGCAGTATTTACTGGTCCGCCAATGTTAAAAGGTTTACTCCAATCATTTCCTTCTCTTTTCGAAATATAAATATCACATCTTCCTAAACCATCCGGACGGTTACATCCTGTAAAAAATAAATAGTTGCCATCCGGAGAAATGTTTTGAGCACCTTCGTTAAAATTGGATGTATTAATTTCCTTACTTAAAAATTCAGCAACTAACCATTCGCCATTTCTTTTCACACTTTTATAGAAATCCTCATTACGGTTTTCCTGGCGAGTGAATATGATCATTTCTTCATCTGCAGTAATAACAGGTAGATATTCATCTTCTTTGGTGTTGAATGCAGGACCCATATTAATAGGTTTAAAAGGAATAGGTGATTTTATGGCTTCCAGACTAAATGTACAATCGCTGATATATTTATTGATCTTATCCCTGCTGCTACTATTTAAACCCGGATAGGTCAAATATTTATTGAAATGTTGTATTGCCTGGGCATATTTACCAGTATTTAGTTCAGATTCAGCGATCCCAAAATAGGTGAGAGGATGGAATTCAGGGTCAATTAAAAGAATTCTATTATAGTTATTCAGGGCATTGGAATATTTTCCTGACTTTCTATACAGATCACCTAATTGCTGATAAGCGGCAAGAAATTTATGATCTAATGATACAGCCTGATTGAGTTCAGAGATGGCCTTATCATACAACTTCTCAGAAATAGATTGATTAGCCTGATCATAAGCTTTTTGTGCCTGTTTAATAGTCGAGCTTGTTTGCTTTTGAGCAAAGACTATCAGGGGGAGAAGGCAAAAAACTAGTAGTAAACGATAAATCATATCTATTGGGGGCTATCCCTAAGTATGAAGGTAAATAATAATCAGTACTTAGCCTATTGTAGTAAAACAAAGATTTTATACATCGGATAATCTGATGAAAAATTCCAAAAGCAGTCTATGGAATGTTTAGGTATTTATGGGTTTGTAATGAAATTTCCCATTTAGGATTCTGCATGACGTAATCAATGATCAATGGGGTGACTTCAGCACTTTTAGACCACTCAGGTTGTAAATATAATTTACAGGTATCTGAAACATGGTCCGCATGTTCTTCAGCCCACAGAAAATCACTTTTATTAAATACAATCACTTTCAGCTCACCAGCCAATGGCAAAATATCTGGCCTTGGCGACTTGAATTTTTTGGGTGATAAACAGATCCAATCCCAGCTTCCTGAAAGTGGATAAGCTCCTGAAGTTTCAATAAAAGTTTTGATACCTCGTTTTTGTAATTCAGCAGTTAAATAATCAAGATTATAAATAAGCGGTTCACCACCAGTAACAACCACCGCTTTCCCAGGAAATTTTTCTGCATTCTGAACAATTTGGTTTGCTGTAGTGAGTGGATGTAATTCTGCATCCCAGCTTTCCTTCACGTCACACCAATGACAACCCACGTCGCAACCTCCCAAGCGAATAAAATAGGCGGCTTTCCCTGAATGGAATCCTTCACCCTGTATGGTATAAAACTCTTCCATTAAAGGTAATAATGTGCCGTCAGGCGGAATTTGGTGTGCCATTTTGTAATTTAGGATGCAAATATACTTAAGTTTAATTTCTGAACCTTGCTTAAAGAGGATTGAGACATAAAACTGACAATTTTTGATACTAAATGAACTGGATTAAACTATTTCCGTTAACAATTCTGTCCTCTGATGACTTTCTGAAGAAAGTAACTGTTTCAGGCAAGAAACTATGCATCGTTAAAACTGGAGGCAAGCTCTTTGCTTTACAAAATAAATGTCCTCATGCAGGTGCCGAATTAAGTAATGGCTGGTGTTCTAAAGGGAAAATTATTTGTCCCTATCACAGACAAGAATTTGATTTGGAAACAGGTAGAGGAGCAGCCGGACAAGGTAATTATGTAGAGATTTACCCCCTTGAGACTCAAGAAGATGGTGTTTATATAGGTATTAAAAAATCATGGTGGATTTTTTGGTGATTTACTACCAGGGATAAAAGGTATAAGACGAATCTGAAGACTCTATTTCATTTTATAATCCTTAGAGCGCTACGCTTAAACTGTACAACAGGAAGCTAATAGTTTATTAGCAAATTAATTTTGGTCATTTCTAGAAATTTTAAGGACCGGAAAAATTAGAATCACTGGATAAATTAATATATCTGTTTTTTAGCTGAAGCCAGGGTGTTTTTCAGTAATCCAACAATGGTCATCAAGCCAACTCCTCCAGGTACCGGTGTGATCCAGGATGCTTTTGGAGCTACGTTTTCAAAGTCCACATCACCATATAATTTGTATCCAGATTTTGTTTCTGTTGAAGTTTCACGATTCATACCAACGTCTATAACAATGGCGCCATCTTTTACCATATCAGCGGTAACAAAGTTTTTCTTTCCGATTGCTACGATCAATATGTCGGCATCGAGACAGAATTTTTTGATATTCGGAGTTTTACTATGGCAGATAGTAACCGTACAATTCCCTGGATTGGTATTCCTAGCCATTAAAATGCTCATGGGTGAACCTACAATATTACTTCTCCCAATAACAACGCAATGCTTTCCGCTGGTTTCTATACTATATTCCTGTAACATGAGCAAAATTCCATAGGGTGTTGCAGGCAAGAAGGAGGGAAGGTTACGTTGCATCCGTCCAAGATTTACAGGATGGAAGCCATCCACATCTTTATCGGGTGATATCTTCTCGGTGACTTTATCAGCTGATATATGTTTGGGTAGGGGAAGTTGTACCAAAATACCGTCTGTCTCAGGATCCTGATTAATTTCATCGATTTTTTTCAAGAGTTCATCTTCAGTGATAGAACTTTCATAGCGGTATAATGTTGAATTAAATCCAACCTTTTCACAGTTCTTGATCTTGCTGGCTACATAAGTTTCTGAACCACCATCATGACCAACAAGTATAGCTACTAGGTGTGGTTTTCTGCCGGTTTTCTCAAGGATTTCAGCAGCCTCAATAGCTATTTCTTGTTTTAATTTTTCAGATACAAATTTTCCGTCCAGTAATTGCATTTATGTATTTATTGTGTATTTCTTAACATTTAATAGCTTATTAACATGTATTATTCGTTATTCGCGAAATACGAAAATAGAATATTAATCTAATTTTAGGACAGCCATAAAGGCCGTTTGCGGTATTTCAACGTTTCCAACCTGACGCATTCGTTTTTTACCTTTCTTTTGCTTTTCCAGAAGTTTTCTCTTTCTAGAAA
>JBIIWE010000215.1:0-4849 GCA_044339075.1 Daejeonella sp.
ACACAAAACAACATGCCACGTTCGGTTAACGCAGTAGCGTCAAGAAGAAGAAGAAAAAAGGTCTTAAATTTAGCCAAAGGCTATTATGGATCTAGAAGCAAGGTTTTTACCGTTGCTAAGAACACAGTCGAAAAAGGTTTGCAATATGCATACCGTGACCGTAAAAACAAGAAAAGAGAATTTAGAGCTTTGTGGATTCAGCGTATCAACGCTGGTGCACGTCAGCATGGACTGTCATATTCTGCATTAATGGGTAAATTAACTGCAAATGGAAATCAATTGAACCGTAAGGTTTTAGCTGATCTTGCAATGAATCACCCCGATGCATTTAAAGCTGTTATCGACACAGTAAAATAGTCTTAGCTATAATATTTATGAAAAAGGGAGCCGAAAGCTCCCTTTTTTTGTTGATTTATTAATCTACAAGAATATTATAATAAAAGATGGAATAGGTTTAAAACCTGTTATGGGATAGCAAAAATTGTTTAAATCTCACTTTAACAAAAATTTCGCCATCCCTGTTTGGGGCAGGAATGACGAAACCAATAGATTATTTATTTTCAAGAACCTTGGTTACTAATGCAGCTGCTTCTTTAAGAAGAATAGCAGAGTAAACCTGAAGTCCCGATTCATCAATTAACTTTTTTGCTTCAACAGCATTAGTTCCCTGAAGACGTACAATAATTGGAACGGGAATATTTCCAATTTCTTTGTATGCATCAATAACTCCCTGAGCAACACGATCGCAACGTACAATTCCTCCAAAAATATTGATCAGAATTGCTTTTACATTTGGATCAGAAAGGATAATATTGAAACCAGCTTTTACAGTTTCTGCATTTGCAGTTCCACCAACATCAAGGAAATTTGCAGGCTCACCACCGGCAAGTTTGATGATATCCATGGTAGCCATTGCAAGACCAGCACCATTCACCATACAACCTACGTTTCCGTCAAGTTTAACATAGTTCAGATTTGATTTACTTGCTTCAACCTCTGTTGGATCTTCTTCTGAAGTATCACGCATAGCTGCAAAATCAGGATGGCGAAAAAGTCCGTTATCATCCAGGTTTACTTTCGCATCAACCGCAAGAATTTTATTATCGGATGTTTTTAAGACTGGGTTGATCTCAAACATAGATGAATCAGTAGATTCATATGCCTTATACAAAGAAGCAATGAATTTGGTCATATCTTTGAATGCATCGCCGCTTAATCCGAGATTAAAGGCTATTTTACGAGCCTGAAATCCCTGAAGACCAACCTTTGGATCAATTTCTTCTTTGAATATTAAATGAGGTGTGTGTTCTGCAACTTCTTCAATATCCATACCACCTTCTGTAGAATACATGATGATGTTACGGCCTCTGGATCTGTCTAGCAATACACTCACATAAAATTCTTTTGTTTCGCTCTCACCAGGGTAGTATACGTCCTGTGCAACTAAAACTTTGCTAACCAACTTGCCTTCAGGTCCGGTTTGTGGTGTGATTAATTGCATTCCTATGATCTGTCCTGCTCTTTCTCTTACTTCTTCCAGATTTTTTGCTAGCTTAACACCACCACCTTTTCCACGCCCGCCTGCATGTATCTGGGCTTTGATAACTACCCAGTCTGAATTATAATCTACTTTAAGCTTTTTAGCTGCCTCAACAGCCTGCTCAGCAGTATCGGCAACAATGCCTTCCTGAACTCTGACGCCGAAGCTTTTTAATATTGCTTTACCTTGATATTCGTGAATATTCATTTACTTGTTATTTGTCGTAAAACTACGTTTTTATTGCAAACCTGAAAATAGCAAACGCAAAAACTATTCTTTTTTTTGTGCTCCGACCTTACTCTAACAAACAATTTGCACATTTGCATATTAACTCGGTCAATATCTATGCTTCAGGCAAGAGGAATTAAAAAATCATACGGTAATTTACAGATCCTGAAAGGGGTTGATCTTGATGTTAAAAGAGGAGAGATTATTACGATAATTGGTGCTTCAGGTGCAGGAAAAAGCACTCTTCTTCATATCATTGGCACTCTTGATAGCCCTGACCATGGAACAGTCAGGTTGAATAATGTGGATGTCCATTCACTCTCTTCAAAAAAAATGAGTGCCTTCAGAAATGAGCAAATCGGCTTCATTTTTCAATTTCATCATTTGCTTCCTGAATTTACTGCGCTGGAAAATATATGTATACCGGCCTTTATTGCTGGTAAAGGTAAAAAAGAAGCAGAGAACAAGGCGTATGAATTGTTAGATATACTTGGTCTCTCAGATCGTGCGAATCACAAACCTAATGAATTGTCTGGTGGGGAACAGCAACGTGTGGCAGTAGCAAGGGCTATGGTGAATGATCCGGCAATAATTCTTGCTGATGAACCCTCCGGGAATTTAGATTCAAATAACGCGGAAAATCTGCATCGTTTATTTGTCGACCTGCGTGATACTCTGAACCAAACTTTTGTGATCGTTACTCATAATGAGAATCTTGCCAACCTGGCTGATAGAAAGGTTTTAATGAAAGATGGACAAATAATTAATTATTAAAATGTCTGTATTGATCACTGCTGCCACCAATTCTGCAGCTTTTCATCTTGCACGTATCCTACATACCGAAGATATATGTTTTGCTTCTGATATGGATATTCCCGTTTTGGCCGGAAAAAGATTTTTAAAGATTCCTTCTACCGGTTCTACGAGTTTTATCCATGAAGTTCTAAAGATCTGTCTGGATCATCAAATAACAGAAATTTACCCGCTGTTGCATGATGAAATTGTTGAATTATCAAAATCCCGACAACTTTTTGAAGAATTTGACATTAAACTTGTTATTCCTTCCTTAAAATGGATTGAAACAAGATTAAACGATTTGCCATTCCTTTCGTCAAATTTATTTGTCTTGATTGATGGAAATGTATGTGCAGGGAATATTACCAAAGAGAGTGCATTGCTTTTCAATGAAAAAAATGGTGTTTTTCAATGGGAATTAAGAAATAATCAGCTAATATTTGGTTCATTTATTGTGTGATATGCTTAAATATATTGATCTTGATCACAGAAAGAAGGCTTTTATATTTGAATTGGATGATGTTCTGTATCCTGAAAGAGACTATCTTTTGCAGGTATATTATCTATTTTCCAATTTTATTGAATTCACAGAGACTTTTCCTTCTGCGGCAGATCTGATTGAATTTTTCAAAAAAGCATATTTGAATCATGGTGATGAAGGTATTTTTGATAGGGTTAAAGAAGTATTTGGAATTAATGAGAAATACAGAGATAATTTTGACCGGCTTTATTATACTGCTAGATTACCTCTGAAGTTATTGTTGTTTTCAAATGTGCTGTCTCTATTACAGGAAATAGTTATTGATAGAAAGGATATTTTCATCATTACTAATGGTAAACCTGAAATTCAGATTAATAAAATCATGCAAACGGAGTGGAACGGTCTTGAAAAATATTTAAAGGTTTATTATGCACAAGAGATAAACCTAAAACCAGAGTCCGACGTATTGTCGTATATATTAAAAGAACATAACTTATTGAGGAAGGATCTTTTGATCATTGGAACTACTTTAACTGATAAAGCATTTGCAGTATCAAATGGTGTTGATTATTTGAATGTCAGTGAATTTATGTAAATTGTACCCTTAATTATTTAATTGATAATTAAAACTAACCAACCTTTATAAAATTGAGAAATATATGTTAAATAAAATCATTTCGAGGTCTTTATACAAATTGATCATTTTCACATTCAGTGTTTTCATTCTTGTATCTGCCTGTAAGAAAGACCCTAAGACTAGTACAACAACACCAACTCCAACTGCTCCGGTTGTGCTTCCTACCAGAGCTGAATTAACCAAGGATTCAATTTTTCTTTATTCTAAGGAAACTTATTTTTGGAATGACGGTATTCCAACCTATGAATTATTTAAACCCAGATCATATTCTTCAGATCAGACAATTCTCGATGCAATAATTAAATTGCCTGGAATAAATAAACCAGTAGATAAATATTCATTTCTTGATGATGGTGCAGTATCTACCTCATTAGGTGGAGTAAGTGGTGATTTTGGCTTCTCTGTATTTTATAATGATGATGATGGAAATTCGTCTACTCCAACTGAGGATCTTCGAATTAAATACGTCTCTACAGGTTCTCCTGCTGCTTCTGCAGGACTTAAAAGAGGCTACCAGATAACTACTTTAAACGGAAGAACGGGGTCAGCCTTAAGTACATCTTTATCAGCGAATGTTACTTTTGTTTCTTCAGCTGTATTTGGAAGTGCAACAACAGTTTCTATGACCGTCAAAAAGCCTGATGGAAGCAATCAAAGTTTGACCATTGCAAGAGCGACCTATGCCAACAATCCAATATTTTTAAGCAAAACATTTACCGTTGGTAGTAAAAAAGTTGGGTATATAGCTTATAATAGTTTTACCACCAATTCAAGAGATGCTCTCAGAGCGGCAATCGGGAAATTTCAAACAGATGGAGCTTCTGAATTAATTGTTGATTTACGTTATAATGGCGGCGGTTCTGTGGCTACTTCTGATGTGTTTACCAATCTGATAGCGCCTGCTTCCGTAAATGGTCAGGTAATGTATACAACCTACTGGACAAAAACTATGCAGGATGGGTTAGCAAAAATATTAGCTAATCAACCTTTATTAGATGCTAATGGTAAACTTCAGACATTTACTGCCGGGGTAAACGGCAAATGGGCAACCTACGCGGATATTAATTATAAACCAACTGTTGACGCAGGGAATGTTGAAAATTTTGCCAAGGAAGGTACTGCAGATTTTAAAAAGATCTATTTTTTAGTGCTTAGTGGAACGGCTTCT
>JBIIWE010000216.1:0-4831 GCA_044339075.1 Daejeonella sp.
TCAAAGGGTATATCCATGATTTCGAAGCTTTTCCAGCCATTGAAATCAAAATGCCACCATTCATTATTCAGAATCCTGAATCCGTTTTTCTCCATGGTGGAACGTAGTAAGTCCCTGTTTTGGATGACCGATGGAAGCAGATCTTTGAAATCGGCGGCAGCCTCAGGAGCGAAGCTGTCGTATGGTGTAGGCATTTCCAATTCTTTTCCAGTGCGGAGATTGATCAAAGTCAGATCGATGGCACATCCGCGGTTATGCCTTGATCCGTCTTTTGGGTTGGCAACAAAACTTTTATCGGAAGCAATATCAAAGAATTTAACTGTAACACGGTATGGTCGGTATCCGTCAAAGATTTTCAATCCCAAGCCCGATTTATTTAATTCATTCTGAACCTTGCTAAGCGCTTCAACTACTGGGAGCCTTGCAAAGGCCTTTGCCTGTTTATAAACCGCCTGCTTTGCAAAGTTGTTTTTACTGGCATAGCGTATATCCAGTTTGATATTGGGTATGAATTTCTTAATTTCAATAAGCTCCTTATTCTTATCAATCAGTACAGATGCTTTGTAAGCCTGCATATCATTTATGATCACTAATCCAAAAGGGTTGTTTTGCTGGGCCTGAGTTTTCAGGCAGCCCAAAAAGAGGATTAATAAAAGAATTTTCCGCATTATCTGTTGGATACGATCAGTAGATCCAGATCTTTCATAGGGATATTAAAACGATCAGAAAGGTCTTTATTGGTCAGTTTACCCTGATATAAATAAATTGCATTCCGAATTCCCGGTCTTTCCCAGATCAGGTTCATGATTCCGCCCATTTCACCAATATCAATAAGAATTGGGGTAAATATATTAGTTAGGGCATATGTTGCTGTACGAGAAACACGAGAAGCAATATTAGGAACGCAATAATGGATTATATCATGCTTTCTAAACGTTGGAACTTTATGATTAGTGATACTTGAAGTTTCGAAACATCCTCCCTGATCAATGCTAACATCAATAATTACAGAGTTGGGCTTCATTTTACTCACCGTTTCTTCGGATACGATACAAGGACTTCTACCGTGTTCGGCACGAATTGCTCCAATTGCAACATCGCAGCTAAAAAGTGCTTTTTGAAGAACAACTGGCTGAATAACCGAAGTAAAAACACGGCTGCCGATATTGTTTTGAAGTCTGCGAAGTTTGTAAATTGAACTGTCAAAAACTTTCACTTCGGCACCCAAAGCAAGTGCTGTCCTTGCTGCGTATTCGCCTACAGTTCCTGCACCTAAAATAACTATTTCAGTAGGTGGTACTCCAGTAATTCCTCCTAGCATTAATCCCTTACCTTCAAAAACGTTGCTCAGATATTCGGCAGCAATTAATACTGAGGTAGCCCCAACAATTTCGCTCATAGCCCTAACCACTGTTAAAACATTACCCTCATCGCGAAGATATTCAAATGAAAGGGCTGTGATGTTCTTCTTCATCAGGGACTGAAGATACTCTACTTTTATGGTTGACATTTGCAGCGCAGAGAACAATACCTGTCCCATCTTCATCATGGATACTTCATCCTCTGTTGGTGGAGCTATTTTAATGATTAGGTCAGCTTTATAAACCTCCTTTTTGTCATAAACGATCATAGCGCCCTGTTCACTATAATGATTATCATTAAAGTTGGCAGCAAGTCCGGCACCCGCCTCAATAACTACTTCATGTCCATTTTGTACAAGTAAGCCAACCGATAAAGGGGTGAGTGCAATCCTGTTTTCCTGAAATGAGGTTTCTTTGGGAATTCCTATATAAAGGCTGTTCTTTTTGTTTTTAACCTCTAACATCGCCTCTTGCGGCTGCATCATGGCCTGTTTTGCAATGTCTGACAATACACTCATCATGTGGGTTTTAATAAGGGATAGGAAGGTACGAAATTTTTAAAAATTGGGGACTCTTAAATTCAGATAAAATTCGGTTTAAATTTTTTGTGCAGAAATTTTCCGGGATCCCTGTTCATCTTCAACTATTTTTATTTCAATAAAATGTTCAGGCCATAGACCTGCGATCATTTCTGGCCATTCGATAAAACAGTATTCGCCTGACATCAGGTATTCTTCAAAGCCTATGTCAAATGCTTCTGCTTCATTTTTAATTCGAAAGAAGTCAAAATGATAAATTTTTCCTTTCGGGAAAACGTACTCGTTGACTATTGAGTATGTTGGACTGCTCACATTATCTACCATGCCCAATTGAAGGCATAAAGATTTGATCAGAGTTGTTTTTCCGGCTCCCATTTCACCCTTAAACAAAAATATCTTTTCGTTCCCAGCAAATTTTAGCAAGGAGGATGCTACCATTGGCAGCTTATTTTCATGATCGATCAGAATTTCCATAGCTCAAAAATAAACAAAGAATTATTTTGGGCTATAGGTTACGAAAGGAACGATCATTTCTTCCATTGATATACCACCATGCTGGAAGGTTTCATTAAAATAATTAACAAAGTGGTTATAGTTGTTCGGGTACACAAAATAACCATCTTCCTTTGCAAAAATAAAACTGGAGCTCATATGAAGTTTCGGTAGCATTGCTTCATGTGGATTTTTAATATGAAATACCTCTTTTGGATTAAAATTGAGATTTTTACCTTGTTTATACCTCAAATTTGAATTGGTGTTCCTGTCGCCGACCACTTTTCTTGGATGTTTAACCCGTATCGTTCCATGGTCGGTGGTAATGATTAATTTAATATTTTTCTGAGATAGCTTTTTTAACATATCCAATAGTGGGGAATGTTCAAACCAAGAAAGTGTTAATGATCGGTAGGCGGCCTCATTATTTGCAAGCTCCCTGATCATAGCCATATCGGTTCTTGCATGAGACAGCATATCCACAAAATTATAGACAATAACATTCAGATCATTGCCCATTAAATTGTTGATGTTTTCATTGATATTTTTACCCTGCTCAAAAGTGAGGATCTTATTGTAAGAGTGCTTGCACTCTTTTCGCATGACCCTTTGTATCTGATCGGCAAGAAACTTTTCTTCAAACAGATTCTTTCCACCCTCATCCTCATCATTCTGCCACATATCCGGAAAGCGGCGTTCCATTTCTAAGGGCATTAATCCTGAAAATATAGCATTTCTGGCGTATTGGGTGGCAGTAGGTAAAATGCTGTAATAGGTATCTTCTTCGTCAATTCGGTAATGATCCATTAATAAGGAATTGATCATTTTCCACTGGTCATACCTTAAGTTGTCTATCAGAATAAAAAAAGTTGGTTTGTTGACTTCCATAGCAGGAAAAACCTTCTTAACAAACAATTGATTTGAAGTTATAGGCCCAGAATCCGGATTTTTTAGCCACTTCATATAGTTTTTTTCAATGAACTTTGAGAACTGTACATTGGCCTCTGATTTTTGCACGGTTAATATTTCGTGCATACCCTCATCTTCCAATTTTTCGAGTGATAGCTCCCAGTAAACTAATTTTTTATAAAAGTCAATCCACTCCGAAAAACTAAGATTTTCATTAATGGTCATACCCAGTGTCCTGAAATCCTGGCGGTAGGCCATGGATGTTTTTTCACTGATCAGTCGTTTATTATCTATTAGTTTTTTTATAGTAAGAAGAATTTGTTTTGGATTAACCGGTTTGATTAGATAATCATCGATCTTAAAACCAATGGCATCTTCCATCATGTATTCTTCCTCGTTTTTTGTAATGAGTACGATTGGAATATCCGGATCAATTGTTTTTATTCTGGCAAGAGTTTCCAGGCCTGTTAAACCCGGCATATTTTCATCCAGGAATACCAGATCAAAGTTTTCTTTTTTGAAACAATCCAGAGCATCATTTCCATTAGTAACAGTTTTGATCTTGTATCCCTTTTCATTCAAAAAGAGTATATGTGGTTTTAACAGGTCGATCTCATCGTCTGCCCATAGTATGGTTGTTTCCTGCATTTCACTGTAAATTTAACAAATATTAGGCCATCGAAATTTTAATACATTCAATTGTCATTAAAAATAACAATTTTTGTGCCTTAAGGTTCGCATCTTGAATAAGAAGAAAATAATAAATGATCCTGTTTACGGTTTCATCACCATCCCATCCGATCTGGTTTACGATCTGATTCAGCACCCTTATGTACAGCGTCTACGCTATATAAAACAACTCGGAATGACTCATCTGGTTTATCCGGGTGCTTTACATACGCGTTTTCATCATGCTTTAGGGGCCATGCATCTGATGAGTCTTGCCCTGGAAACTATAAAAAGTAAAGGACAGGCAATTTCTTATAAGGAGGAAGAGGCTGTAACAGTTGCAATTTTACTTCATGATATTGGTCATGGACCCTTTTCTCATGCCCTGGAGCATACTATTGTGGATGGAGTTTCGCATGAACATATTTCAACACTCCTGATGGATAATCTAAATCACGAGTTTGATGGAAAGCTTGGACTAGCTTTGGAAATCTTCAATAATCGTTATCACAAGAAATTTCTATATCAATTGGTTTCAGGGCAATTAGACCTTGACAGGATGGATTATCTTAACCGAGATAGCTTTTTTACAGGAGTTTCGGAGGGTGTAATAAGTTTTGATCGGATAATAAAAATGTTGGATGTAGTTGATGATCAGTTGGTTGTTGAAGAGAAAGGCATTTATTCAATTGAAAAATTTCTAATAGCCCGCCGATTGATGTACTGGCAGGTCTATCTTCACAAAACCGTTATCGCAGCTGAGCAAATGCTGGTTAAAATATTGGAAAGGGCGAAAGAATTGTCGGGCGAGGGAAGAAACTTATTCGCAAGTCCCTGCTTTTCCTATTTTTTGCGGAATTC
>JBIIWE010000217.1:0-4800 GCA_044339075.1 Daejeonella sp.
AGCCGGAAGTGCAGGAATACTAAACCTGAATGGAGAAGAACTGCTAAACGTATTTCCGCTACAGTCTTTTATTCCGCTTATACTTAATTGATAGCTTGTGCCCGCTTTGAATTTTTCGCTAAACGTCAACGAAATCTGCTTGAAGTCTCCATTGCTTTTAATTTCTTTGATCTGACCTGAACTGGGAGACACTATAAAATTGTCTTTTATTAAAGTATTGCTATTCAATGGTTTATTAAAATATACCAAAAGCGTAGAATCTGATAAGCGATTCAAACTATCAGCTTTCAAACTCAATTTATCATAGTTTGAAACAAAGACAGAGTTCTGTTTACCGGGAGTGCCACCCGAAGGATCATTAGAGCTTAACCAATTAAAAATTCCCTCACAAATGGAGCTGGGACTCACGCGCTCGAGACTCCATCCACCCTGTTTTTTCAAAGATTCACGATGCCAATTATCTGAATAGGAGATGGAATCCACCAAATTATTTAAAGGATCCTTTATTGATATCACATCCCCGCTGTTGTTCAGTGATGGCCAGGAGGAGATGCCCAATACGTTTCCGAATTTCTTAAATTCAGCGGTGTCTGCCTTCGCGCAAAGTATTAAATAGGAGTTGGGAGCAATGCTAATATTTCCCAAAGAGCCTGAACTTGAGAGGTCGCTTAGCTTCCAGTTATTAAGTGATAGGGTTTCATTGCTCGAATTTAGAATTTCAATGTATTCAACCGATGGCAGATCGATCTGCGGCACTGGATCAGCAAATATTTCATTGATAATGATATCTCTGAATTTAGGCTTATAAGGTTTTATATAATTGAATGATGCCTGATTTTTATTCTGAATTAGATTTCCATTTTTGTCTTTTACATTCAATGCAGTAAGATCGTACTTGCCGGTATTTAATTCAGAATTCAATTTGATCTTGAATTTTGCCGGATCGGAGCTTGTTTGTACGTTATTTATTTGGCCCTTGAAATTAGTTAAACTAAAGTTTGCCGGATTTTTAACTCCAATACTATCCATTGCCTCATTAAAGGTCACTTCCAAAATAGTTGAGTCTATAACTGAAACTCCTGTTAATTCGGGAGGATTTGTATCTGATAGGATGGGCTCTATGCTGAAATCATCGAAAAAATGTTTCTGATAAAAACTGGAAGTAGATTGTTGAATAAAAACACCGAAGAAAGAGGAATTTGTAAAGCTTATATCCCTGAATGTTCCTTCGGTGAAGAAGGAAGCATTATTTCCTGTTAATTCCCTTTCAAGACTGAACAGTCCATCATTATTTCGGGTAACGCGTAGTTTGAAAGTGTTATTACTCGAGTTTGTTATGCCATTTATTCCATCAATTAGCTTGATGCTGCTGCTGTTCAAGCCAGATCGTTTATATAGGCAGATTTCGTCATCGGTATTTCCAATCCGAATAAAATATCCATTGATCAGACTGCTTTTTAGATCTGCTTTATCTGAAATCAAATAAATATCTGCATAGTTTGTTCCTGATGTATTAAACTGAAGATTGATCCAGAACTCCCACTTGCAATTTAATGCAAGCATATTAGGTGTACTGATATAAAAGCTACCGGAGCTCACACTGGAATTTGATCTGAGTTTATTGTTCAGAACAATAAAATCAGTCCCGCTATTTCCGGCAGTCCAAACTGGATTTAATAAAAAATTACCGTCACTAAAATCATCATTTAGCTGTGCACGCACTGAGTTGCTGAATAAAAGAAGTGCTATTATTAAGATCTTTCTCATTTCTGCCTATAAAAGCAGAATTAAATTAAGATTTTGGCATAATGCATACAAAAGGAATGAGTTTACGGTAAGATCTATATAGTTAACGGTTATATTATTGATAGAATGCATGATTTAGATCAGAAATTTGCTCATGGGGCTAGTTAAACCAATTAAATGACCAAACAATTTCCCATATTTGCTTCGATAATAATAAATGTTCGAATTTTTTAAAAAACAAAAAAAATGAAAGTCGCAGTAGTAGGCGCTACCGGCCTTGTAGGTTCGGTGATGTTAAAAGTTTTAGCAGAGCGCAATTTCCCCCTTAGTGAATTGATCCCGGTTGCTTCAGCAAAGAGTGCAGGTAAACAGATTGAATTCAAGGGTAAAAAGTATACTGTTGTGACCATGGATGATGCCATTGCTATGAAGCCAGATGTAGCATTATTCTCTGCCGGTGGGGGAACTTCCCTGGAAAGCGCACCGCGTTTTGCTGCCGTAGGTACAACAGTAATTGATAATTCATCTGCCTGGCGGATGGATCCGGATAAGAAATTAATCGTGCCAGAAGTGAATGCAGATGAACTTACTGCTCAGGATAAGATTATTGCCAATCCGAATTGTTCAACGATACAAATGGTGGTGGTTTTGAAGCCATTGCATGATAAATATAAAATTAAACGTGTTGTTGTTTCTACCTATCAGTCTGTTACTGGGACTGGTGTTAAAGCTGTAGATCAAATGATGAATGAGCGTAAAGGCATTGTTGGTCCAATGGCATATGCCTATCCGATTGACCTGAATGTAATTCCTCAGATCGATGTGTTTCTAGATAATGGATACACCAAGGAAGAGATGAAAATGATCCTTGAGACAAAAAAGATCATGGGAGATGATTCCATTCGCGTAACTGCAACAACTGTTCGTATCCCAGTTATGGGTGGGCATTCTGAAGCAGTTAATATTGAATTTGAAAATGATTTTGATCTGGATGAGGTACGTGCAATTCTGGAAAAGGAAGAAGGTATAATAGTTGTTGATGATCCGGCAAATTTAAAGTACCCAATGCCAATGGATGCTCATGAGAAGGATGAAGTTTTTGTTGGAAGAATCAGAAGAGATGAATCTCAGGATAAAACATTAAATCTTTGGATCGTTGCCGATAACCTTCGTAAAGGAGCAGCAACTAATGCTGTTCAAATAGCTGAATACCTGATGGCTAAAAAATTGATCTAGTTTTTTTGATCTTCTTAAACAGCCCGGTGAATTTCGCCGGGTTTTTTTTTGCTGGATATTTCGAAAGTATAGGATTTGAAATTGTCTGGCTTTTCAATTCGATTTGTATTGCGATACACCTCCCTTAAATAGTGCACAATTCCCCAATTTAAACCAGTACAGTTTCTTCCTTAAACGGTAGTGCTCTAACAAATGCTTCCATAACATCATTCATGTTTCACGCAAAATATTTTTTGTAAGACGCTAATCAATAAATTTTTATGCAATTTTATAGTCCTCTATTTTTAAAAAAAGCAATAGGATTTTTACAATTAGTACATAAAATTTACATTATATTTATATAGAATACTAAAATGCTAATGCAAAAGGAAAAACAGATTTGTGATTTTGAGCTTATCTCCCGCATTAAGGAGGGTGATGAATCAGCATTTCAAATTGTTTTTGACTTGTATTCCAGTAAATTATACGCTTTCAGTTATCGCTTTCTGAAAGAAAAGGAACCTTGTCAGGAGGTTGTTCAGGAAGTTTTTTTAAAACTTTGGATAAACCGGACTAAGCTTGATGATCAATATCCGATCGCACCCTACCTGTACACCATCACCCGCAGACTTACTCTGAACGCTTTACGTCATGTTGCAACATCGCAGTGTGCAATGAATAAGATGTGGCTTAATGTTAAAAAAGTCAGTAACGAGACTGAAGAGGAGGTTTTTTTGGGTGATCTTTCCCGATTTACCGAGCAGGTATTATCCAAAATGCCGAAACAGCAACAATTGATATTTCGAATGAGCAGGCATCAAGAACTTAGCTATGATGAAATTGCTGAAGAATTAAATCTTTCCAGAAATACAGTAAAGAATCATTTAGTAGCGGCACTTAAAACGCTTCGTACCCAATTTTATAAGGCATTTACTATTCTCTTTTTCTTAGGTTTTAGCAGTTTTTGAAATTTCTTTTCAATTAATTGAATACAGACTAGTCCTCTTTTCATTCTCAGGTGTATAAGCTATAATTCAATGAGTCTCGATTAATACAATTATGAATCAAAATAAGTTGATAGAACTTTTAGGGCTTTTTGTTGATGGTGGAATCAGCAGAGAAGAATTTGACCTATTGTTTGATTACATCCGGGCGAATCAAGAGGATGAAGAATTAAATATCGCAATTGATACTGTTTTTAAAAACTCCAAAAAGTTCAATCTTCTTAATAGTGATGATAAGGAACTGATTTTTCAAAGTATAATCAGAAATAAGCATTTTGATAGTGAATTTCAGAATGAAATAGAAATTATCCCAACATTCGCTCCTCGTATGTGGTATCAACTTGGTATTGCAGCAAGTATATTGATTTTGATTACCACTGGTTTATTCTTTTATTCGAATAGAACAGCAGATGATAAAATAGCTGCCAAAGTTGTTGAGACTAAAGAATCTATAATTACTCCTGGTGATGACAAGGCGATTTTAACACTTTCTGATGGGACTAAAATTATCTTAGAAGATGCAAAGAATGGAATTCTTGCTAACCAGGCAGGTGTCAGCATTCAAAAAACATCTGATGGTGAATTACTTTATTCTTTTTCAAATTCTGCAAATACTGTTGCTCCTGAAACTAAAGAAAATATTATTTATAATAAGATTGAAACACCTGTTGGAGGCAAATATCAGGTTAACCTGCCTGATGGAAGTAAGGTTTGGCTCAATTCCTCTTCTTCATTACGCTTTCCGGCTCTTTTCAATGGTAATACCCGTGAAGTAGAACTGAGTGGCGAAGCATATTTTGATGTTTCCAAAAATAAGAGTAAACCTTTCAAGGTA
>JBIIWE010000218.1:0-4794 GCA_044339075.1 Daejeonella sp.
TCTTATGCACTTTCTGATGCATTTGTGAAATTGAATATTACAGCATTAACTCCAACATTACCTTATTCAGAAAGCTTTAAGAATGCTACTTCGTCAGGTTTAATAGTAAGCAGTACTTCAAATTCGGCTGAATTAACAGCGGGTATTATTGATCCTTCTACTGGAGGATATCTTCGTCTGACTAAAAATCAGATTAACCAAACAGGATATGTATATAATACCAAAAATTTCCCATCCGAGAATGGTCTGTTGATCAGTTTTAATTATTATAGTCATGGTGGAACAGGTTCAGATGGAATTAATTTCTTCTTGTATGATGCTGCTGCAAATCCATTTACTATCGGGGCATTTGGCGGGGCATTGGGATATGCACAGAGCTATACTTCAAATGGTCTTAGCAAGGGCTTCATTGGTCTGGGACTGGATGATTATGGTAATTTCAGCAGCCCCGGTTCCGGAAGGCAGGGAGGGCCAGGTAGAATGCCAGGTTCGGTTAGCCTTCGTGGCGATGGAGATGGAAGGTCACTTCTTCCATCAAATTTCGAATACCTTAAACATGCCCAGACTAGCAATATAGCTGATATGACAGGAGCTGGAGGAATCTTTGAATTATTCGGGAACAAGGATAGCAGAACTGCAGGTATAGCAGGATTGGGTCCATTGGATGGAGGATATCGCAAAGTGAAAATGGAACTTGTACCGAACGGATTTCGCACAGGATACCTGGTAAATGTTTGGATAACAGAAGGAAATACAGCTGGAGCTATTGTTCATCATGTCATTAAAGATTTTTCATATATCTCAACTGAGCAAATTCCAGCTAATTTAAGATATGGCTTTTCTGCAAGTACAGGCTCATCAAAAACGGTCTATGAGGTCCGGAATCTGGAAATATTACTACCATCCAATTTAGACCATAAACCTGTTGCAACAAATATTTCTAAAACTGGGAATGAAGATCAGACTATTGTGTTTCAGAATAGTGATTTCCAGAATAGCTTTTTTGACCCTAAAGGGTATAATACCTTAATGCGGGTACAGTTTATAAGCCTTCCGCAAATCAATGAAGGGGTTTTGAAGCTTAATGGAAATGCAATTACTCCTTTGCAGGCTATATATAGCGCAGATATAAGCACAGGGAAACTCAGCTTTACACCCGCTCCTAATTTTCATGGGATAGTAAGTTCATTTAAATGGCAGGGAGCCACTAGTTCCAATAATACCTCATTGCCAGATCATGTTTTTATTACAATAAATTCCGTTAATGATGCTCCTTCTGGAACGGATAAGGAAATAGTATTATCGGTGAACGAAAGTGGTCGGGTTCTGAATGTATCTGATCTTGGTTTTACAGACGCTAACGACGCTAATTTAAACACTTTTGAGGGCATTAAAATAGCAAGTGTCCCAGGTTTAGGCAATCTTAAATTGAATAATATCAAGGTAACAGTCGGGCAGTTTATTCCGGTTGATGCAATATCTTCAGGCCTTTTATCATTTACACCAGGCAAAAATGAATTTGGGAAGCCCTATGCTACTTTTTCATTTCAAGTGAAGGATAATGGTGGACAAGTAAATGGTGGAATAGATTTGGATCAATCTCCGAATATATTAACAATCATAGTTCATCCTTTACCAAGCATAGAATTGGTGTCAGCGAATTCATCTATTTGTGTGGGTAGTGAATCTGCAACAATGAAATATAACGCTGTGAATGGAGATCCATTGCCAAATATTTTTAATATTAACTGGAGCAATGCTGCAAAGGCTGCAGGACTAGTAGATATCACTAATAAAGTTTTAGTGCCCGGAATAATTTCTATTGACGGATTATTGAACCTTCCATCAGGAAACTACCAGGGTACTTTAACTGTTCGAAATAGTTCGAACTTAATTTTAAGTGCCGGACTACCAATAAGTATTCTAGTCAAGCCATTAATCAAAGCGAATATTTCGTACGGGGTAAATGCTTTTTGTAATTCCGGAAAAGTTGATGTTTCCCTTGTTGGTGATCTAGGAGGTAAATTTACATCAAGTGCAGGTCTGGTACTAAATGAATTAAGTGGAGAGGTTGATCTTTCTTCAAGTACTCCTGGGAATTATGTAGTTACTTATTCTTTGAGCAATGGTGCATGTTCACTTATCACTTCAAGCTCTTTGGTAATTAGTTCATTACCAGTTATTTCCAATATTACAGGAGTTGAAAGTTTGCTTGTCGGTTCAACTTCTCAACTTAATTCTGGCACAAATGGCGGTATCTGGAGTAGCAATAATAAGTCTATTGCATCGGTGAATTCAACAGGACTTGTTAAAGGTCTGAAACAAGGAACGGCACAAATCATATATAAAGTAAGTAATGGAATTTGCACTGACTCAGTAAGTGTGCAGGTCAATATCAGTTCTTTAAAAGCTGGTGACATGGTGAAAATTATGAATGAAAATAAAAGCATTTCATTCTCATCAATTGAGTTCTACAATCTTATTGATTCAGTCAGTAGAGCAAATGATCCAACTGGTACTTTGATAGCAAAGATCATGATTAAAAGCCTGCCATTAAATGGCGTTTTGAAATTAAATGGTAAGCAGATCAGCTCAGAGGAAGAGATTTTTTACAACGAAATTTCAGGATTAGCATACACGCCTTTTACTAATTTTTCTGGAACGGATATTTTTAAATGGAATTGGGCAGATGCATCAGGAAAATATGGTAATCATGTGTCGGGTGTCACAATTTCTACAATATCTAATTCCTCATTATTTCAATATTCTGTAAATGAAAATGAAGTTTTTAAAGGTCAAACATCTGTAACAAACAGAATTGATTTTGAATTAGGTGGAGTGGATGCCGCTGCATTAGAAATTAATTCTTCAACAGGTGCAATATCAATGAAAAGTCGTGATTATGAATTCCCGGCAGATGCAAATTCCGACAATAAGTATGATTTTAATATAAGCTCAAAGGATGCCAGAGGTAATTCATATACAGAAAACTGGAAATTAATCGTTCAAAACGTCACTGAATACGCACAATTGAGTATTGAACATCTTGCCAATGAGGAAATTGCTGAGAACTTAAACTATACGAGTCCTTCTCCTAGAATAATTGGTAGGCCGATAGGTAAAGTTATTTACACCTTAAAAGGGAATGATTCCTCCTTGTTTACTATTGATTCTTTAAGTGGAATTGTAAGTATGGAAGCTAAAGATTTCGAGTCTGCATCTGATTTTAATAAGGACAATGTTTATGATGTAGAAATAAAAGCTACAGACTCAGATCTGAACACGGCCATGGTCTCCTGGAAAGTTAGGGTTACCAATGTGCTGGAAGTATCCCAGATTACCCTTGTTTCTGTAAGCGATATGACCATCGAAGAAAATAAGATCTATAGTAGTGCTGCTCCTGTATTGAACGGTAAGTCGGTTGGGAAATTGATCTTTATTTTAACCGGAAAAGATTCAACCCTGTTTAAAATTGATACTGCAATTGGAGTAGTGAGCATGGAGGGAAAAGACTTTGAGTCAGCTTCTGATTCTGATAAGGATAATGTATATGAGGTTGGAGTTTTAGCAATGGATTCTGACATGAATTCTGCAAAAGTATCTTGGAAAGTATCTGTTTCAGATGTTCAGGAAGTTTCGTCATTTTCGCTTTTAGCGTATAACAATGTGAATGTAGAGGAAAATACAAATTATTCAAGCTCTGCAGCTGTACTAATTGGAAAACCAATTGGAAAAGTTTTCTATTCCTTAACTGGAAAAGATTCAACCATGTTTAAAATAGATACGGAAAGCGGAATCGTGAGCATGGAAGGTAGAGATTTTGAGTCTGCCTCCGACTCAGATAAAGACAATGTGTATGAGATCGGATTAAAGGCTACTGATTCAGATCTGAATACTTCTGGCATATCATGGAATATAAATATTGTCAATGTGAAAGAGCTGTCTTCTATTAGACTACTAACCATAAGCGATATGAAGCTCGATGAGAAAAAGATGTATTACAGTGCTATTCCGGTTTTAGACGGAAATCCGATAGGTAAATTAACCTATTCAAAATCAGGCAGGGATTCAAGTTTTTTCCAGGTAGATAAGTCAACAGGAATTTTGAGTATGCAAAGCAAAGATTTTGACTATCCTCAGGATTTTGATAAGGACAACAGTTATGAAATTTGCCTTATTGCAAAAGACTCTGATGGGAACAGAGCCATTGCAGAATGGAAAATTCTGGTTCAATTGATAAATCCTAGTGCCGCCCATTCCATGCTAACACCTGAGGTAAATAGTATTCCCTTGACTAAAAATAGTTCACAAATAGTGACTCTAACGTCAAAATATGCTAATGGCGATAGGTATAAAAGAGGTGGTCAGACGGTACTTATGAGTAAGGTTTCCGGATCAGGAACTATTGGTTCTGTAAGGGATCATGGCGATGGAACATATTCGGCAATAGTACAACCTGATACAACGGGAGGCAGTGGAATTTTTATTGCAAGTCTTGCAGGTGAAGAGGTAAGGAATGGTACTATTTTTCAGTCTAAATCGACTATAAATTTCATGCCTTCAACTGATGCTAGTCTGAAAAGTTTCACCTTGAGCAAGGGTATTTTGTCGCCACAGTTTAAACCGGAAATTTCTGATTATATCACTACAGTGGAATATTCTGTTGATTCTATTTCCTTAAGTCCGGTTGTAAATGAAGAACATGCCAAAATTGTTATTAATGGAATCAAGGTTCCTGCACAGAATTCTGGCATTAAAATACCACTTACAGTGGGTAGCAATAGGATAGAAATA
>JBIIWE010000219.1:0-4782 GCA_044339075.1 Daejeonella sp.
GTAAGTTATAATTTAGCTTCATTTTATAGCAGCTCCTCATACTTCAGATAACAGACAACAGATAACAGATAACAGACAACAGATAACAGATAACAGACAACAGATAACAGATAACAGACAACAGACTATATCTATTTATCACAAGTCAATTGAGTGAGATTAACCCCATTCAACACCACCTCAAACTCTGTTCTTCTATTTCTTTGTTGTTCAAATTCAGGACAATCTGCACCTTCTACACAGGTATTGACAAGCCTGCTTTTGCCATAGTAACGCAGTTCGATTCTTCTGCCATCAATTCCTTTAGAAATCATATAAGAACGTGCAGCTTCGCCCCTTCTGAGGGATAATTCCCTATTATAATTATCTGTTGCCCTGCTATCAGTATGACTTGCTGAAATAATATTGATCTCAGGATTTTTCTTCATTAACTCAACAATCCGATCCAAGGTAGGTATGGCGTCGGGACGAATTTCGGATTGATCCAGATCATAATATATATTGTCAAGGCTAAATATTTTTTTCAATTCTGCACAGTTATCAATAACCCATTGCTGCATATTTTCTACCCTGTTCAACTTTATTTTCATTAGCATTGTTGTATCAACTGTGATACCAACAGTGCTTAAATAATTTTGCTTACTTACATAAGATATCCGATTCCCACTAATTTCATAATCAGTTTCTTTAGAAAGTTCTTTTGTAAACTCTGCACTTGCATTGGTTTGAAGGCTATCAACTATGCCATTGTGACGCAAGACCACTCTACTTCCAGGTAAAGGCGTTTCGTCTTCAGCATCAACTACCAGGCCTTTTAATGTAACAGTATAGACCATGTGTTTAAACTGATAGATATCATCATTCCCTCTACGATTGGAACTAAAAAATCCAGTTTTGGAATCATCATCCTGAATAAACCCAAAATCATCAGCAGCAGAATTAATATCAGAGCCCAAGTTATGAACGTTACCAATGGCTTTAAGATCCCGCAACACAACCTCAAAAATATCCAGACCTCCTAATCCAGGATGCCCGGTTGAAGAAAAATACAATTTACCGTTCTTATGAAGGTATGGAAATTGCTCATTTCCCTCCGTATTGATCTTTGAGCCTAGATTAGTGGGCCTTCCCCATTTTTTACCTTCACCTGTTCTTACACTATAATACAGATCAGTTCCACCAAACCCTCTTGGCATGTCGGAAGCAAAGATTAGAATCGTACCATCTGCTGAAACTGTGGGATGCCCGGTAGAGTATTCATTATTATTGTAAGGAAATGGGGTTATTTTATCCCATGAAGGTCCACTTGCAGTGTAAAGTTTTAGCTTATTAACTCCCGAACGGCTTTGAGAAACTTTACCTCCAACAAAGTTATTTCTAGTAAATAAGAGAGTTCCTTCAGGCAAAAGAACTGCTGGGCCCTCATGATAACTGCTTCTTACTTTACCTCGAAGTAGAGCAGGTTGATCGGCAGTTCCCCGCTCCTGCTTAGGAGTTGAGAATATACTTAATAATGAGCGTTCTGCCTGGTTGTTTGAAGCCGTATATTTAATTGCCTTTTTCTTCTCTTCACGCAAAGAGCTATCTGGTTCTGCTTCTTTGATCTCATTAAGATCATCAATTACATACATATCAGAATAGGAAGTTCTATCCCATTGAAATATATATCTATTCTTTTGCTGACGGTTGCTGATAAATAGTAAACCATTTTTGTAATACATCGGTGCATACTCAGAATCATCTGTATTTAAACTGGAATATGCGATCTTATATTCACCCGCATTACGTGAAAAGGTACTTAAATTTACTTTACTAAATGCATCCGCTCGTCTATCTGATGGTCTGAGGCTTAAGAATTTACGATACCATTGTTCAGATTGCTCGTATTTCTCTTTATTAGCCAAGGCTTCAGCATAATACAATGCCCATTCGGGTTTAATACTTTTAAGCTTACATAACTCACCATACCAATGCATAGCTTCCGCATAATTTTTAATATTCCTATTACTCCCAGCCATCATCTCCTGAGCACTTATATTATCGGGGTCTTTTTCAAGAATACTTTTAAGCTCTTTGATTGCTGCAGCAAACCGCAGATTTTGATATTCAAGCATTGCCTTTCTTAACAGGGGGCTATTATCCATTTGCTGAGCTACAGCTGGCTTTATAATCACCAAAAGCAAGATGGTTAATACCGTACTTGTTAAATTTCTGACTTGCATAAATATATTGAACAATAAAATTAAAAATATCTTGGAGATAAGGTCTTATCCCGATCAAAGGAAAACTCATATCTTAACATAAACTCGTGACTTCCTGAGTTGAACTTTCTTAAGCTTGTAATACTTTTATCGTATGCGTAACCTATGCTAACCTGCGGACTTACCTTAATCTCCATCAAAGCTGAAATATCGGCACTTGTACGGTATTCTGCACCGACTGCAAATACATTCTTTATCCAAATTGTAGCGTTAAAGTCGCCCTGAATAGGTGCACCTCTTACCCCCTTTACAAGAACAGAAGTCTTCAAATTAAGATCCATTCCAATTGGGAATACATAACCAGTAGTTAGATAGCCATGTGCTGATTGTCTGGCGGTTATATCTCCGTTAGATATTGTATCAGTATTCAATCTGTTTCTTATAAAATCCTGAACAGAAAATCCGGCATAAAAACGACTAGAATTATAGTAAACTCCTGAACCAAAATTATATAAGGTTTTGTTTACATCACCCTGAAATGCCTGATCTGGAATCGGACCAGAAGGATCCAGATTAACAGATGTGAATCCTGCATGATAATTATTCATACTACCCTGCAAGCCAAAAGATAGATTTCCTTCGTTCATTGGAATTCGATAAGCTCCGCTCATTACAAGTCCGGTTGTGCTTGTTATGCCGATCTTATCAGAGATCACCTGAAAACCCATTCCTAAACGCTCTCCTGAAAAGGGGGCATCTATCGTGAAAGTGCCTGTTTTAGGTGCTCCCTCTATACCTAGCCATTGATTTCTGTACAATGCTGTTGCTGCAACCACATTCCTGCTTCCTGCATATGCAGGATTAATTGCAAGTGCGTTGAACATATACTGTGAGAATAATGCATTCTGCTGTGCAAACAGAGGCTCACTTAACAGTAGTATTATAAGTCCAAGAAGTATTCTATTAAAAAATCTGTTTTTCATTACTGTTACTATTCCTGTCATAAATTACCTGTTCACAGTAATAAAGCCCGCATATCTGTCTTTGTTGTCAATAATTATAATATAATAGTAGGTACCATCAGGAATATCCTTGCCGAGAAAGATTCCTTCGGTAACTTCTCCTCCCCAATCATTTTTATAATCTTTAGATTTATAAACCCGGTTTCCCCAACGATTATACATTTCGAGTGCTACAAGCTTTCCACCAGCGTTCTGGACAACAAACTTGTCATTTATGCCATCTCCATTAGGTGAGAATCCCGGAGGTACGTATGCAGGCAATAAGTCTAGTTTAATAGTTGTCACTTCAGATGGACTCACATCGGCAGTCAGATTAGGATCAGGCTTCAAACCATTGGTTGAAACATCATTTACTTTAAACCCTGTAATATTAGAAAGTGCCTCTGCAGTTGCTGTATTCTGGAATATACCTCCTGTGAGTACTAATCGAACATTGACCAATAATTCAATTTTCGCTTCCTCCCCACCTACAAGTCTGCTTGAATTTAGTAAAAGTTCAGTATCACTAAATCCATTGTATGATGTGTTAGCTTTTAGATTACCAAACCCATTGATCAATTTGACTGATACTTGAGCACCGCCAAAAGCAAGTGACAGATTATCTCTAACGCTAATATTTATTAAGTCGAATGTGCCGTAATTAACAAGGGTGAAGATAAATTTCACATCATAGGATCCATTTAAATTTGGAGTAATTGTTGCCAATTGTTTCGCCAATCCAATTTTAGCATTTGGATCACTTGGCTGGGTAACCTGAATAGATACTGTCGCGTTGCTTGTTGCATATTTTGATCCATCAGAAGCATTCCACAAAAATGAGGTAGTTCCATTCCAATGCAATGGTGGCTCAAAGCTGAGACCTTTAATGTCTGCCTCAACAATTTCCTGATTAGCAAATACAGGAACACCATTCAACTTAAGTATTCCAGTTGTTGGCAGGGTTACAATTTTGATTTTTACCAGGGGGTCTGTATCAGTAAACTTATCGACAAAATTTGCAAGTGTAAAAGGAATTGGCAAGGCATTGTTCCCTGATTTTGAAAAATTATCAAGTACAGGAGGCGGATTAATAACTGGTATATTTAAAGTTACCGTTACTGTATTCCCATCAAGAAAACCATCATTTACTTTATAGGTAAAGCTATCTGAAGTTGGAGCACTGCCATTATGTACATAAGTAAATGATCCGTTTGAGTATAAGATCAGTGCTCCATTTGCCGGGTCTGTTACCTTAATGGCGCTTAATGGCAGTCCATCAGGATCAGTATCATTTCTAAGCACCCCGGGTATAGCGATTGTCAAAGTAGAACCTCTGGTTACGGTATACGTATCAGCTACTGCAATTGGTGCAGCTCCTGGTTCTATAATAGTAATATTTACATTCCTATTGGTTGAGGAAAGTCCGTAGGTACATGTAGCACTGTAAATAAAGCTTAAAGTCCCAACAAGATTAGTTAGTGGAGTAAAAGTGATCTTATCCAAATCTGCGGCAGCAACTTCTTGTCCCGCAGTGATGTTCACACCATTCAATTTCAAGGTTCCTGTTGGAGGAAGAGAAA
>JBIIWE010000220.1:0-4779 GCA_044339075.1 Daejeonella sp.
ATTAAAGCTTGAAATAATCAGAACAAAACTGAACAACTAAAAGATAGAATTGATTAAGAAATAGGCTAACCCCGTGAGAAACATGGCAAAAAAGCCAAAAAATGCAGTCTTGCGAAGTTCTATACTTCCCAATGCAATGATGATGATAAATTTGACCAGAGTATTGGTTAGGGCAGCAATTAAGATGGTATTGATCGCCAGGTTTGCATCATCACCAGCTTTAGAAATCTTAGCCATCGACAGGGTTATGGCATCTACATCGGTAATACCTGCAATAGCACCTGCAATATAGGTACCGCTATCCCCAAAATGTATACTGCAATATTTTACCAGCCACTGCACCGCAGCAAACAGGAAAGCGAATTTGATAGCAGTAGAAAAATCGAGGGGATTCTTTAAAATTAAGCTATTTGATCCGGGTTTTCCCTTTTTTAATCCGTAGATCAGGATAGCTGAGCCAAAACCTGCTGCTGAGATCAGTACGACAGGAATCCAAAGTTCTTGGGCCAATTCTGCATTGACTATATATACCTCAAAAAGAATCCGCGGAAACATAATGGTACAGGCACTGATTACACCCATCGCATAAAAAAAAGAGGCGGATGTTGACTTGGTCTCCATGCTTTTACGGGAAAAAGCAAGTGCCACAGAGGTGCTAGATACCAGTCCGCCAACAATCCCCGCAAGCATAGTACCCTTTTGTCCCATGAATTTTGCGATCATATATCCTACCAAACTTGTTCCGGAAACGAGAACAACCATTTGCCAGATCTCTTTCAGATTCCAAAGGTCGTAGGGACCAAAATTTTCATTCGGAAGGAAAGGGATCACCAAGGCAGACATGACCACAAATAAAATGATCGCCAGTAATTCCTGACGTTTTAATTTTTCTACAAAAAGGTGCAAAGTTGGTTTAAATGCAAGAAACAATAACATAACTACCATGATAACCAGGGCAAAGAGTATGAGCTTCATAAAAACCAGAGCACCCAATGTGAATGTGATCAGGAGAGCGAACTCGGATGTTGCCCCCTTATTACTTGGCTGTTTAGATGACTGTATATAAGATACCACCACAAACGCAAAAACACAGGCCATTGTGAGCCCGAATATCCATTCGCCCAACATTGTGGATAGCAGCGCTGAAATAAATCCGAACATAGACACCATGGTAAACGTGCGGATCCCTGCAAACTGCTCCTGATGTTCGACGGCTTCCTTCGAAAACTGACGCTCCATCCCAATCAGAAAGCCAATACCTATGCTGCTTGCCAGTCCGATAAGGTGATCTAAATTAAAGTCAGAAAACTGCGAAGTTCCAATCTCCATTTATGCATTCAAATAATAGTTAAAGATAGAACTTTAGAAAACAAGTATTTATGATTGTATTTCACTTTAGAAATAGAGCAATAAGCCTGAAACTATTAAAGCGTTTGAATTAGAATAAGAATAATTCATCTCCATTAGAATTATAAGCAGGGATTTAATTTATGGAGTACTTCCTGTTTCTAGGGGGAAAATATACAAGAACTGAATAATTTTGGCGCTATTATTGAAGAAAATAGAGGCGAACTGCAGAATATAGTCAAATAAAAACAGATCAAAACAGGCATATAAGCCTGAATACCCTATTAACGTGAAGATTAGGTTCAATAGCTACATCAGATAATCATTTAGGGGGTATATGGTAAGAATTATACCATGAAAATATCGTAATTTTAATAAAAAACAGATATGTTCCGCCATAAAGGCAAAGGGAGAACCTTTATTCACAACCGTCGTTTAGCTGCTATACTTTCATTAACTGCTGGTATTGTTAATATCATCGGTGTGCTTTCTATTCAAACATTAACAACGAATGTAACCGGACATTTTGCATTCTTTGCTGAGGAAATAGTCAATGACCGGTACCTGAATGCCATAGCCTTTTTATCCTATATTTTGGCATTCTTATCGGGAGCCTTTATTTCCAGCGTTCTGATAGAGCTGAGTTCAAAAAAAAATCCTTTGATTGCCCATACGATACCAATGGGTTTGGAGATAGTTATACTTAGTTTTGTTGGCATCTGGGGGTTTCATTGGCTGGATGCTGGTTTGAATCATGAATACATTGCCTTTCTGTTATTGTTTGCTATGGGTCTGCAAAACGCATTGGTTACCAATGTTTCAAATTCAATAGTTAGAACAACGCACCTGACTGGTTTATTTACTGATCTTGGGATTGAGCTTTCTCAATTATTTTTTTACCGTCAGGTGGATGAGCTTAAAAAACTATACCGCAATATTAAATTGAGGATGATCATTATTACATTTTTCTTTTCCGGATGTATCCTTGGAGGATTTTCCTATAACTCATTCGGAATTAAGTCATTACTGATTGCCTCAGGATGCCTGGTCGTTGCCCTAGTCTACGACAATATCCGCTACCGCTATTACTATCTGAGAAGAAAGCTGCTTCGACCCTGATTAGTCGATAAATTTAAAAAGATAAGAATGATGCTTTTTTCAATTCTAAATGATTCGCTAAAACCTGGTTTCTATTAAACTGAAACTATGGCTTCCCGAGTGCAAAGGCCACATAACTATCTCCTTTTGACATTCCAAGCTTAGTTCCACCACAGGCTATAACTATATATTGCTTACCATTCAACTGGTAGGTTGAAGGGGTGGCAAAACCGGAAGCTGGCAAAGGATATTCCCAAACTATTTTACCAGTTTTCTTATCAATTGCACGGAAGGTATTATCCTTGGTTGCAGCAATAAATAATAGTCCGCCAGCAGTAACCAATGGTCCTCCATAATTTTCTGTTCCGGTTACCGGAATACCTTTTTTAGTAAATTCTTTTATCTCACCCAATGGAATCTGCCAAAGGTGCTGACCTGTATTCAGGTTAATAGCAGTGAGAGTTCCCCATGGTGGTGTAATTGCCGGATAGCCCTTTTCATCCAGAAATTTATTATACCCATTAAACCGATAAGGCACATCTGGATACTTATCTTTTGCTACAGAAAGCACTTCCTCTTTTTCTTCACCAAAAATATAAGATATGATGGCCTGCTTTTCCTGATCAGGGATCTGGCTGAAGCCTGGCATCATTCCCTTTCCATTTTTAATCAGATTGGTAACAGCTGTGCGGCCAAGACGTTCCCGGACTCCCACTAATGCAGGGTACCCACTTTGAGGATTTCCTGAAAAATCAGCTTTATGACAGGTTTGGCAATTATTCAGATATAATGACTTTCCGGTACTTGCAACATCGGAAGTTTTATCTTTTTTACTGAGACTGAAGAGCCAGGCCATCTCATTTGAATTAACATACATAATACCTTCCTTGTCAACTGCTGGACCACCCCATTCTGCTGCCCCATCTGGACCAGGGAAAATGATGGATTCTTTAAAATCGAGCGGATGAAATGGCCCCTTATTAGCGTTCCTGTAAATGGCAAGCAAGGAATCTCTTTTGGAAGAAAAATGAGTGATATCATTTTCTGTTATCGAATTTCTAGCGAATGGCTTAGGTAAGCGCGGTATCGGCTGAGTAGGCCATGTTTCTTCACCGGGTAGAGTGGATTGAGGAAATGGAATTTCATCAATTGGAAATAAAGGTGTACCATTTACGCGGTCGAAAACAAAAACATAGCCTGACTTGGTAACCTGGGCTACGGCATCAATACTTTTACCATCCCTCTTGATGGTGATCAGGTTTGGCGGCGCTGGGAGATCACGATCCCAGATATCATGATGAACAGTTTGAAAATGCCAGATATACTCCCCTGTCTTTGCATTTAAGGCAATAAGGGAGTTAGCGAATAAATTTGATCCTTTCCGGTTACCACCGTAAAAATCAAAAGCAGCTGATCCTGTTGGAACATAAATAATTCCACGTTTACGATCGACTGACATACCCGTCCAATTGTTGGCTGCTCCAATAGCCGAATTTTTATAAGCATCAGCCGGCCAGGTATCATATCCCCTTTCTCCCGGATGAGGTATGGTTTTAAATACCCATGCTATTTTTCCGGTTTGGATATTAAATGCCTGAATATATCCCGCTGCTGCACCCGCACCTTCGTCTAAACGCAAGGGCATGACAATAAGATCACCATAAATAGTCCCGGGAGTAGTTGACGAAACAAATTTCGACTCAGCATCTTTTCCTAGTCCGCTTTTCAGACTAACTCTACCACCTTCACCAAAAGAACTTATCGGTTTGCCGGTCAATGGATTTATTGCATAAAGCCAAGTTAAGTACGTATAAAGTATTCTTTTGTCTTTACCTTTTTCCCAATAGGCAACCCCTCTGTTAACATTTGCGGCACTTTTTTGCTCTGGAGCAAAACGCCAGATTTCTTTACCAGTTGCGGCGTCGAGTGCAAAAAGATGATTGGATGCTGTTAATGCAAATAACCTGTTTCCAACAATGATAGGATTACATTGAACTTGACCTGAATCCCCGGTATGAAATTCCCATACCGGCTCAAGAGCGGTTACATTAGTAATGTTTATTTGTGAAAGGTTTGAATAATGATTCCTATCTGCCCCTCCCAGGTATTCTGGCCAGTCTTGATCCCCTGCAAAATATCCTTTAAAACTTAGAAACATCAGGCTCATGCCCAAAAGAAACGCAAAAATAAAGAGTGGCTTTTTCATTAAGATCTGAAAGATTTGACGGTTTAAATTATAAAAAAGAATCCAAGAACTGGCATCCAAATTAAATTTAATTGGAACTGATTAAACAGATTTAGGGAAAATCCACACAGGAATCAAAATAGCTTTGT
>JBIIWE010000221.1:0-4773 GCA_044339075.1 Daejeonella sp.
CCCATTACCTTACCCATATCTTTCATACTGTCAGCACCCGTACGTGCAATAGCATCTTTAATATGTGAAGTTATGGCAACTCTATCCATTTGTTGTGGAAGATACGCTTCAATGACCTGCAATTCCTCATTTTCAATCTGATATAGGTCCGGGCGATTTTGTGCCTGATAGATATCAGCAGACTCTTTGCGTTGTTTTACAAGCTTCTGAAGAACCTTAACTTCCATTTCTTCGGATATACCTTCTTCCGCGCCTTTTTCTGTTTTTGCAAGAAGCAATGCAGCTTTGATGGCTCTTAGTCCCCGAAGCCGTGTACTGTCTTTACTAAGCATAGCAGATTTTATATCCTGATCAATAGTTTGCTGAAGAGACATTCCGTAAATTGGTTAATAATTGGTTAGTAATTTTTTCAAAACTACACAATCCTGATTAGTTGAAGTTAAATATTAAAAAAATACACTAAAATCCGCATTTTAGTTTTGGATTATTCCCTTAAAAGGTGTGATGTACTTGCCTGAGCGGTAGGCATTACCAGCAAATCATTTATATTTACATGAGCTGGGCGGGAAGCAACAAACCAGATTATTTCAGCAATATCTTGTGCATGCAAAGGCTCATACCCATCATAAACTTTTTTAGCTCGATCTTTATCTCCTTTAAATCTAACTTCAGAAAATTCTGTATCAACAGCCCCGGGATGTATAGCAGTAACCTTTATTTTATGTGGCAAAAGATCAATCCGCATAGCCTTATTTAATGAGTCGACAGCATGTTTTGTTGCGCAATAAACATTGCCGTTTAAATAGGTTTCTTTACCCGCAATAGATCCGATGTTAATGATATGACCAGAACCATTCTGTATCATCCAGTTGGATACCACTTTGGTTACATATAAAAGTCCTTTGATATTGGTATCAATCATCACCTCCCAGTCGGTGGTACTTCCGGAATTGATCGGATCCATACCCTGAGAAAGCCCTGCATTATTAATAAGGACATCTACTTTTTTCCAATCTTCAGATAAAGTTTCAAGCTTTTCAACTTCTTCTTTAATCCTCACATCCATTGTAAGGATATTAACACGGATACCATATTCTGAAACGAGTCGCTTCGCCAAGGTATCTAAACGCTCAGTTCTGCGTCCTGTGAGAATAAGATCATAATTTTGCTGTGCAAAAAGGCTTGCACAAGCCTCGCCAATTCCGGCAGTTGCTCCGGTTATTAATGCTATTTTAGACATAATGATTATAAAATTCGAAATTAATAAATTCTTGCGGAATGCTATTCAAAATACAAACTGAACTGTATATTCCTGACGAAAAGCTTATTAATTGGTGCAGTATATGGGTTTTCTAATCTATCATTATCCATCAGCACGCTTCTTCTAGATTGTGAAAATTTGAGCTCAGGTGACATTTTGAAAAATTCAAAATATAAGTCGAAACCTAACCCTGCTTCATACCAAACCGTATTTTTAAGACTCTTTAAATATTTGGCTTCCGGACTTAAAGCTATATCATCCTTTTTCTTTTTAGAAACTATATCAATGGAATATCTTGCACCTCCAATAACATAAGCTCTGAAATTCTTTCTTCTGTCTGATTTTAATTTTATTCCCAAAGGAAGATCAATAAGTGTTCCCTGTACTTTTCTCTGAACGGAGAGGCTTGGGTCCTCAAACTCATAGTTTACAATGGCATCAGTAAAAACCATTCCTGGAGTAAATCGTAAATTCGCATTATTACCAAGTCTGTAATCAGATACAAAACCCAAGCCAAAACCTGGTGTAACAGGAGAACTTAAGCTTCGGAGCTGGCCATTTATCATGGGCAGCCCATTGAACGGATCTATGAAAGGGCCTTTCCAATTATCTATTTTTTGAATTTTATATTCAGATGATATATATTGAAACTTAAACCCAAAGTGTAGTTGTTCACCATCTACACCCCCACCCCAGTTCTCCTGTGCAATTGATCTGTTTAAAGTAAAGAGGGAAAGTAAACACAGAAGTAAAAGTTTCTTCATTTAACTCCGATATAAATGGAACAAATTCCAAACGTTAAGGGACGGTATTTAGTATTATGGAAACCAACTTTTTGCATTAAGGAATTAAATTTATCACCATCAGGGAATGCAGCGACAGATTCAGGCAGATAGGTATAGGCACTGCTATCCTTAGAGAATATTCTACCAATGGTAGGGGTAACATATTGAAAATAGAAATTATAGGCCTGCTTAACTGGAAATACCTTTGGTTTTGAGAATTCCAAAATTACTGCTTTACCTCCGGGTTTTAAGACCCTGAGCATATCACTAAGGCCTTTTTCAAGATCTTCAAAATTCCGAACGCCAAACGCCACGGTCACCGCATCAAAAGTATCATTTTCAAAAAGCAGTTTTTCAGAATCACCCAAACGTACTTCGAATTTATCCTGCATGTTTCTTTTCAGAATCTTCTCCCTAGCAATATTCAACATGCCATCGGAAATATCTATTCCAACAACTTTCTCCGGATTAAGAGTTTGAATTGCTTCAAAAGCAAGATCTCCGGTACCTGTAGCCACATCAAGTATGTATGCGGGTTTATCAGTAAGAAGCTCCCTGATCGCTATCTTCCTCCAGATCATATCAATACCAAATGATAGAAAATGATTAAGGAAATCATAAGTTCCAGAGATATTATTAAACATGTTTGCTACCTGCTCCTTCTTGGTAGCATCCGAATCCTGATAAGGTCGTACAGTTTTAGACATGTACAAAGATAATGGATTAAGAGTTGAGATAATTAAGCTCTTATACCTTTTCGAAAGAAATGGAATAAAAATGACCCCTAACAGATTGAATTAAAGATTCAAGCTTTCAACATTGCGGTCAATATTCTACCTTTGTGAAATGATCATAAAAAGCGCAGAATTTCAATGTAGTAATACCAGGACTGATAAATTACCCCCTCCTGAATTACCGGAATATGCCTTTATTGGCCGCTCAAACGTAGGAAAATCTTCTTTGATCAACATGCTTGTTCAGAAAAAAGGACTTGCAAAAACCTCACAAACACCAGGTAAAACCCAGCTAATCAATCATTTTTTGATCAATGAAAACTGGCAGCTTGTGGATCTTCCAGGCTATGGATATGCAAAAACATCCAAAAGCAACCGTGGTGAATGGCAGAAATTCATTAGTTTTTATCTCAGAAACCGTGAAAATCTACAATGTGTATTTGTTTTAGTGGATAGCCGACTTGATCCTCAGAAGATCGATATTGAATTCTGTTCATGGCTTGGAGAGAATGGCCTTCCATTCCAGCTGATCTTCACAAAAGCAGATAAGCAATCACATGTTAAGTCGGATCAGAACGTTGCAAAATTTAGAAAATCTTTACTGGAAATCTTTGAGGAAGTGCCAATGCATTACATTACTTCAGCTGAAAACCAGCAGGGACGTGATGAAATTCTAAATTTTATTCAAGACCTGAATAAGTCGTTTACCCGCTAAATCTATTCTTGCTTAGGCTTTTAACCTAATTTGTTAATTTTTGTTTTCGGCTCAATTAAATACAAAATTGTAAATGAAAAAATATTTTTCCCTGGTCTTATTTGCCCACACAGTTTTTGCAATGCCCTTTGCCTTTATTGGTTTTTTTCTTGCCATTTCAGTAACGGGTCAAGAGTTTAACTGGCTAAAACTTTTGCTGATGGTATTGTGCATGATCTTTGCAAGAAATGCAGCAATGGCATTTAACAGGTATTTAGACCGAGAAATCGATGCGCAAAATCCGAGAACGGCTATCCGTGATATCCCATCAGGCAAAATCAGTTCAAATGAAGCATTGATATTCACTATCGCAAACAGTATTCTTTTTATTCTTACTACTTTACTCATCAACAAACTTTGCTTTTACCTTTCTCCAGTAGCTCTCGCTGTTGTTCTCGGATACAGTTTTACCAAAAGATTTACTCCGCTATGCCATCTTATTCTGGGACTGGGACTTGCATTGGCACCTATAGGAGCTTATTTAGTAGTCGCTGGAGAATTTGCCATGCTTCCTGTTTATTTTTCTCTAGCCGTTTTATGCTGGGTTAGTGGATTTGATATTATTTATGCACTTCAGGACGAGGAATTCGATAGGGAAAACAATCTGAACTCTATTCCTGCATGGCTGGGAAAGAAAAAAGCATTGAATGTGTCATCTGTATTTCACGTACTTGCTGTGATTTTCGTAGCTATGCCCTATATCGTTTCAGACTTGTCATGGTTCTATCTGGCAGGGGTATTATTTTTCATCATTTTGCTAATCTATCAGCATCAATTGGTAAAACCAAATGATCTTTCGAAAGTGAACCGTGCTTTTTTCACAACCAATGGCATTGCTTCTGTAGTATTTGCAACCTTCTTTTTACTTGATGCTTACCTGAGAAATCAAATTTAATATGAACGACCTTAAGATCTCCAAAAAACTAAGAAACTATATCCCTGAAACTCTTCACATTGATTGGCTTAGCCTTGAACCAATATTTAATGATTTACAGTCTCGAAGCATAAACTCGGTTTCAGAAATTGAAAAATGGCTTTTAGATAGGAGTGAAATTGAAGCAGCCCTCGAGGAGGATTTTGCATGGAGGTATATTCGCATGACCTGCGATACCTCTGATGAGAAACTTTTGAAGGATTTTCAATTTTTCGCAACTGAGATCGAGCCTAAGATAGCTCCGATCAATAATCAATTAAATAAAAAATTTGTTGACAGTCCGTATTCTGAAGAATTAGATATGG
>JBIIWE010000222.1:0-4771 GCA_044339075.1 Daejeonella sp.
ACTAACCACTAACCACTAACCACTAACCACTAACCACTAACCACTAACCACTAACCACTAACCACTAACCACTAACCACTAACCACTAACCACTAACCACTAACCACTAACCACTAACCACTAACCAACTGATAACTGATAACTGATAACTGATAACAGATAACAGATAACAGATAACTGACAACTGATACAACCAACTAAAATGCCCTTAACAATACCCTGGGCAAATAAATAAAAATTGAATCACAGTAAATAGTACTAAGTACTAATTACTAAATACTAATAATAATGAGCAATATAGTAGCAATCGTAGGCCGTCCCAATGTAGGTAAGTCGACATTATATAACAGATTAACCGAAACACGCAAAGCGATAGTTGATGACTACAGTGGGGTAACCCGCGACAGGCATTATGGAGTTGCTGAATGGACCGATAAGCATTTTACTGTAATTGACACTGGCGGATATGTTGCGCACTCTGACGATGTGTTTGAGGCCGCCATACGTGAACAGGTAGTTATCGCCATAGAAGAGGCTACCGTTATTCTATTTATGGTTGATGTGGTTACAGGCATTACTGACCTTGATGATGATATCGCCAAATTACTTCGACGCAGTCAGAAGCCCGTTTTCGTGGTTGTCAATAAAGTTGATAATAATCAGCGACTAACAGATGCCAGCATATTTTATGGCTTAGGACTGGGTGAGATCTACCCTCTTTCATCCATGTCAGGATCCGGAACAGGTGAGCTTCTGGATGAAGTGATCAAACATTTCGAACCGGAAGATGAAGATGAAAATCAGCTTCCTAAATATGCGATCGTGGGTAGACCAAATGTTGGTAAATCATCTCTGATCAATGCACTGATAGGGCGCGAAAGAAATATTGTAACGCCAATTGCAGGAACAACCCGCGACTCCATACATATTCATTATAATCAGTTCGGACATGAATTCATGTTGATTGATACTGCCGGACTGCGTAAAAAAACCAAGGTTAAAGAAAATATCGAATTTTACTCGGTGATGCGTACCATCAAAGCACTTGAAGAAGCCGATGTGGTAATCCTGATGATCGATGCTGTAGAAGGAATTGAATCGCAGGACATCAATATCTTCCATCTTGCCGAGAAAAATAAAAAAGGGATCGTGATCCTGGTAAATAAATGGGATCTGATTGAAAAAAATACCAAAACAACCGGCATTTTTGAAGAACAGATCTATCAAAAGATAGCTCCGTTTACAGATGTGCCAATCGTATTTACATCAGTAGTTGAGAAGCAAAGAATCTATAAATCACTGGAGGCTGCATCAAAGGTCTATGAGAATAAACTGAAAAAGATACCAACATCCAAACTGAATGATGTCATGCTTCCGATCATTGAAAATTTCCCTCCTCCTGCAGTAAAAGGAAAGTATGTAAAGATCAAATATATCACACAGATCAACGCATCATCACCGATGTTTGCATTCTTCTGTAACCTGCCGCAATATGTAAAAGAACCTTACAAACGTTTTGTAGAAAATAAAATACGTGAGAACTTCGATTTTACAGGAGTACCCATTCAAATATTCTTCAGACAGAAATAAAAATAACCGAGATGCGATGAAAAAGTCTTTATTTACACTTTGCGCAACAGTACTATTATTCACAGCTTGCAATAGCACAGATCAAGTAGAAATTGACAGACAGGATTCTATCAAGGAAGCTGCTGCTGCCGACTCCATGCTAAATTCAGCGATTGAGGCTGACTCATTAATTCAGGATACCCTAAGGGGTGACTCGATCAAGTGATAAAACTAAAGAGCAGAAACTTTAAATACCTCCAGCGAACGGCTTATAGCTTGGTCTTCAGAGTTTAAGGCTTTATAATAACCCTCATCTCCGAAATAATAGCGGGTAAGCAAAGCTTTAAGCTGTGTTTCAATTTCATTCCTAGATGTTTGTAATTGAATACTATTTGCCTTAATCTTCCTCGAAGTAGCAATTTGAATGATTTTTTTTACATCCTGGTTATTCAATACAAAATTCCTTATGATCTCTTCTGCAGAATTATACTTCTGATTGTTCCTTATTAGGTGACGATATAGCATTTCATTCAAAACACCCTTAAGCGTAAGACTTCTGTACAAGGCTGTATAAGCACTGGTATCGACCGGAATAAATATGTCGGGCATGATACCTCCACCACCATAAACCAGCTTTCCTGACTTAGTAGCATAGGACTTATTGTTACTGAAAAGACTATCACTTAAACTCTTCTTATCTGAGCTGAGTTCCCCATTTTTACGCCGGTCATTCACTTCTCCGTAATAGGCATCATTCCCCTTTTTATAGGATTTTTGTATCGATCTTCCTGAAGCAGTGTAGTATCGGGCAATTGTTAAATTCAGGGCAGAACCATCTCCAAAATCATATTGCTCCTGTACCAGGCCCTTCCCAAATGAGCGCCTGCCAATAATGATACCTCTTTCAAGATCCTGCACTGCTCCTGCAACGATCTCACTGGCAGAAGCTGTATTCTCATCAATGAGCACTACCAGCTTTCCATCCTCAAATTCACCTTTTGAACTGGCAAAATAATCTGTCCGGGGCTCATGCAATCCCTCAGTATAAACGATCAGTTCTTTGTCCTTCAAAAATTCATCCGCAAGAGCCGTGGCTGAATTCAGATAACCTCCACCATTGTCCCGGAGATCCAGAATCAGGTTTTTCATACCCTGCTTTTTTAACTTTAATACACTCACATGAAAATCTTCATCCGTTTGTGCTCCAAATTTGCTGATCTTGACGTAGCCGGTCTGATCACCTATCATATAATTTGCATCGATACTACTTATCACGATCCTATCGCGCAAAACATTGAAATTTTTATTTAACGATTCACGCTTTACCAGCAATTCAACCAAAGAACCTTTCTTACCCCTGATCTGTTCAACTACCATCCTAGATGTGATCCGAATACCGGAAACAGATTTTTTATTGATCGCCAGAATCTTGTCGCCAGACCTCAATCCCGCCTTAAATGCCGGTCCACCTGAATTTACTGAAGTAATCAGAAGTGTGTCATTTAATATATAATACTCAATCCCAATCCCATTAAAGTTCCCTTCAAGATCATCAGACATGAGCTGGGCTTCTTCAGGTGCTAAATAGGCAGAATGAGGATCAAGCTGATTCAGTATCTCCTGAATGGCAATATCCTGAACCGTATCTAACTTAATAGAATCGACATAATTTTCATTGATGATCTGTATCACCTGCTCAACTTTAGCAGAGCGATTTGATAATCCGAAAGGAAGGAAAGATCCGTTCCTGGAATTCTGATTTTCACGTACAAGCTTAGGCCCCAGAATTAATCCTAAGATCAAAACAACCGAATATCCGGCAGCAATCAGTATGTTGTTTTTTGTTCCGGACTTCATCTTAATGGCGACCTCAAATCTATTCAAAATACTCCTATTTATAAATACCACTAAAATTCAAAAATATTATTCATAATCATTCTAAATAATTTGATTTTCTAAAGATCAACTCGTATAATTGCAGACTATTTAAAATTAGTCTAAATAAAATGAAGCAATTTTTTGTGATTTTATCTTCCATTTTTCTACTCAATTCAGAACTTCAAGCACAGCCATTAAGGCCTTTAAAGCAGGTAAAACTATCTGATAGTACCCTAATTGAAATGCCCCAGATCATCATCATTGGCAAAAGGGATGGACTGATCAGCAAAACTCCAGGATCTGCAACCATACTGAATTCAAGAGATATCAAACAATTTGCGCCACTCACATCAAACGAATTATTACGTAAGGTAACCGGAGTGAATGTGGTAGATGAAGAGGGTGCGGGATTAAGACTAAACATCAGCATTCGGGGATTAGATCCAGACAGAAGCCGCAATGTGCTCATACTTGAAGATGGGGTTCCAATTGCATTAGGCCCCTATGGAGAACCCGAAATGTACTTTACACCAGCAATCGATAAAATGTCGGGAATAGAGGTGCTTAAAGGCAGCGGACAGATCTTGTTCGGTCCGCAAACCATTGGTGGTGTTGTTAACTTTTTCACAGCAGATCCTCCATCCTCTGAAGCAAGCCGAATCAAATTGACAGGTGCTAAAAATGGCTATTTTTCTGGATTCGGAACTTATGGAAATACAATCGGCAAGACAGGGTTTATCGTTTCTTATCTCCATAAAAGAGCCGATGATCTGGGTACCACAAGCTTCAGGCTCAATGACCTTTCTGCAAAGATCAAGATTGCACTCAACTCCAATTCAAACTTAGGTATCAAATTGGGCTATTATGATGAAGAATCTAATTCAACCTATATTGGATTAACTCAAAGCATGTACGATCAGGGCGGTCAGGATTTTGTGAGAATGTCGCCATATGACAATTTACCAATAAAACGCTTATCTGCAAGCACAACACATCAGCTTCAGATCAGCGAAAATATCAGTTTAAAAACAACAGCTTATGCCTATACAACCAGCCGGAATTGGCAAAGGCAGGACTTTTCATTCAGCTCTTCAGCAACAAACAAAACAGGTGTAATCTGGGGGAACACAAACGTAGCAAATGGTGCTATTTATATGATCAATTCAACAGGGAACCGCAACCGGCAGTTTGAAGTGGCAGGACTTGAACCTCGCTTAAGTATTAATTACAATTTTCTAAATATTAAAAACGAGCTTGAAACAGGACTCCGCTTTCTATATGAACAAGCTGAGGAACAGTTCATAATCGGCCAGAATGCCAATAC
>JBIIWE010000223.1:0-4760 GCA_044339075.1 Daejeonella sp.
CAAAAATTTCCTCATGAACAGATCAAAAAACTAGGAGAGTTGGGCTTTCTTGGGATGATGGTTGATCCAAAATACAATGGCTCAGGAATGGATACCATTTCTTATGTTCTTGCCATGGAGGAACTCTCAAAAATTGACGCTTCTGCTTCTGTTGTTGTTTCTGTCAATAACTCTCTTGTTTGTTTTGGACTTGAAAAATATGGGTCTGAATTTCAAAAGGAAAAATATCTGAAGCCATTAGCAGCAGGAGAACAAATCGGTGCATTTTGCCTTTCCGAGCCAGAAGCAGGTTCAGATGCTACTTCTCAGCATACCACTGCAATTGATATGGGCGATCACTACCTCCTGAACGGAACAAAAAACTGGATCACAAATGGAGGGAATGCATCAACTTATCTGGTTATCGCTCAAACTAATTTTGCTCTCCGACATAAGGGTATCAATGCACTTATTGTTGAAAAGGGAATGGAAGGCTTTACTGTTGGTCCTAAGGAAAATAAACTCGGTATTCGTGGATCTGATACTCATTCCTTAATGTTTACAGATGTAAAGGTTCCTAAGGAAAACCGAATTGCTGAAGAAGGTTTTGGCTTCACTTTTGCAATGAAAACTCTTGATGGAGGACGAATAGGTATTGCCTCTCAGGCATTGGGTATTGCCTCCGGGGCATATGAACTGGCATTGTCCTATTCTAAAGAACGTAAAGCCTTTGGTAAACCTATTGCAGGTCATCAGGCAATACAATTTAAGCTCGCAGACATGGCAACAGAAATAGAAGCTGCACGCATGCTTTGCTTAAAAGCTGCCTGGCTAAAAGATCAGGGACTGCCCTATGCACAGGCAAGTTCAATGGCCAAGCTTTTTTCTTCGGAAGTAGCTATGAGAACTACCATTGAAGCTGTTCAAATACATGGCGGATATGGTTTCGTTAAAGAGTATCATGTAGAACGACTCATGCGCGATGCCAAGATTACTCAGATATATGAAGGTACATCAGAGATTCAGCGAATGGTTATTGCACGTGAGATTTTGAAATAATCTAGTACATTCAACTATGAAATATTTTTTCAATATAACAGTGCTATGTATACTTATAATCGCAATATCATCCTGTAAGGGAACATCTGACAGTGCATTAAAAGAAGGTATATGGCGTGCCACCCTTAAAACAGGATCAGGCGCAGAGATCCCCTTTAATTTTGAAATAACCGATTCTGCTGACCAGAAATTATTGGATATTATCAATGGAAAAGAAAGATTCAGAGTCAATGAAATTTCTACAATATCCGATTCCGTAATTATTCAGATGCCACTTTTTGATTCAGAGATTAGAGCAGCACTTAAAAATGAAACACTTAGCGGACGATGGATAAAGCATTATGGTGATAGTGATGAAGTTTTGAAGTTTAATGCCAAAAATGGAGACTCTTGGCGTTTTTTCAAAGTTAATACTGCTACCAACACCGGCATATCTGGTCGTTGGTCGGTTACATTCAATACCTTGAATAACAAAAGCAGTTATGCCTCAGTGGGTGAGTTTAGCCAGGAAAATGGCCGTGTTTTCGGAACATTTCTGACCTCAACCGGTGATTATCGTTTCCTTGAAGGAACAGTTTCTGATCATAAACTATATCTATCCTGTTTTGACGGAAGCCATGCTTATCTTTTCACAGCTAAGCTTATGAATGATAGCACTATTACCGAAGGTAAATTCTATTCTGGGCTATCTTCCATTGAAACCTGGACTGCTAATAAAGATGATAATGCAATTCTTCCGGATGCTTATTCAATAACTGATCTTAAAGATGGGTATGACAAAATTGATTTTTCATTTCCTGGTCTTGACGGGAAAAAAGTCTCGCTTTCTGATGAGAAGTTTAAGAATAAGATTGTGCTTGTCCAGTTTTTTGGATCTTGGTGTCCTAATTGTATGGATGAAACAGCGTACCTAACCAGATTCCATAAAAAATATCAGGATAAAGGAGTTGAAATTGTTGCACTGGCATATGAACGTTCCAAAGATTTTGAACGTTCCAGAAAAAATATATCCAGGTTGAGGGACAGATTTTCAGTGCCTTATGACATGTTGGTCACAGGATTTACCAACGATAAAGTTGAGGTTTCTAAAAGTTTACCTATGCTTAAGAAATTTATGGCATTTCCAACCCTGATGATCATTGATAAAAATGGCAGAATCAGGAAGATCCATACCGGTTTTAGCGGACCCGGAACCGGAAGTCATTATGCTGATTTTGTAAAAGAGTTCGAAAAAACAATAGATAATCTACTGGCAGAAAAATAAAGATGAAATATAAATTAATACTATGCTGCCCCCTAGTAGCAGCATTTTTTCTGCTATCATGTTCTACGCCCAAATTGGTGAATCTTGATCCGGTTACAATAACCGAAAATTTGCCCGGTTCTACAGTCTATCGCGGAAGCTATACCAGAAAAACTGACCTGATAAATACCAGACTTGACCTTAGCTTTGATTGGGACAGTGCCTATGTTCATGGAAAGGCTACAATTCTGGCAAAACCATATTTCTATGCTACAGATCAGCTGATGCTTAACGCAAATGGTTTTCGTATCAACAGTGTTTCTTTGGTTAATAGTTATGATAAAAAGCCTCTTCTGTATAGCTATGATGGTAAAATACTCTCAATAACTCTTGATAAAGTGTATAACAAGGAGCAGAATTATACGGTTTTTATAGATTATGTGGCCATGCCAAATAAGTTGAAGATCGGTGAAGATATTTCGTCCTCCAGTGACCGTGGAATCTACTTCATTAATATAGACGGAAAAGACAAGGATAAACCCAAGCAGATCTGGACTCAGGGTGAAACTGAATGCAACTCAAACTGGTTCCCAACAATAAATGATACTCAGGAAAAAATGACTCAGGAACTAAATATTACGGTCCCTAATGAGTTTGTGAGCCTTTCAAATGGCAGCCTAGAGTTTTCCAGTATGAATGGTGATGGAACACGTACAGATAGCTGGAGACAAGAGCAGGCGCATTCAAGCTATCTGACCATGCTGGCTGTTGGAAATTTTACTATCACCAAAGATAAATGGCGCGATAAGGAGGTAAGTTATTATACCGAACCTGCATATGCCCCAACGGCCAGGCTTGTTTTCGGGAACACCCCCGAAATGATGGAGTTTTTCTCTGTTAAACTAGGTGTAGATTACCCATGGGATAAATATTCGCAAATTGTTGTCAGAGATTTTGTTAGCGGGGCCATGGAAAATACCAGCGCTACAGTTTTTTATGAAGGATTAAATATGTCTGAAGGGCAGTATATTGATCAAAATCAGGAAGATATCATCGCTCATGAGCTTTTTCATCATTGGTTTGGAGATTTGGTAACTGCAGAATCCTGGGCAAACCTTCCCTTGAATGAGTCATTTGCTACCTATGGTGAATATTTATGGGATGAATTTAAATATGGGCGAGACCAGGCTGATTTTAAAGGACTTCAGGATCTGTCGGCCTATACTAGCAATAAAAGTAAGGAGAACGTGGATGTCATACGCTTTGATTACGCAGATCGTGAACACATGTTTGATGAGATCAGCTATCAGAAAGGTGGAAGAATCATACATATGCTGCGAAAGACTGTTGGAGATGCGGCCTTTTTCAAATCACTCAATCTATATCTTACCCGCAATGCCTTTAAAACTGCTGAAATTCATGATTTGAGACTTGTTTTTGAAGAGGTAACAGGTACTGACATGAATTGGTTTTTTAATCAATGGTTTCTGGCCTCAGGCCACCCTGTATTAGACCTACAGAACACCTTTGATCCTGAAAGGAAAGAAGTTTCTGTAACGATCAGGCAAAATCAGGATCTGTCAAAAACGCCGCTTTATCGTATTCCTATCGCTATCGATATCTATATTAACGGGAAGATAGAACGAAAAGAGATCGTTCTGGATAAGCAAAAGCAATCTTTTATTTTTCCTGTTGCCGGACTTCCGGATCTGGTCAACATTGATGCTGAAAAATATATTCTCGCTGAGAAATCAGAAGTTAAAACCTTGCAGCAATATGTATTTCAATACGAGCACGCCCCACTATTTATGGATAGAATGGAGGCGGTAATCATGCTCCTGCAGAAAAAAGATCAAAGCCTATCAAAAAGAATATTGATTGTAGCTTTAAAAGATAAAAGCTGGGCAATTCGTAATACCGCTTTATTGGTAGTGGAATATCTTTCGAAGGAAGAAAGGACCTCGGTTTACGGAGAAATAAAGGAATTGGCTCTGAAAGATAGCAATTCACAGGTAAGAGCTTCAGCGGTTGAAATTCTTGGAAAATATTTTCGATCAATGGATAATCGCGATATTTTCGCAATTACAGCTAGGGATAAATCGCTTGCTGTGAAAAAAGCTACTGATGATGCATCAGAAAAATAAAGGAATCCAATCCCTGATGTTAAAGACAGCGATTGGATTTAAATAAAATTTTAAACAGCTTTTTCTGAGCGAAAAGCAGAAAATACCATCTGGATCAGAGCAAGAACAGCAGCAAATAATAAAGCAGAGAAAAATCCCTGAGTATTGAAATCAACCATTAATTGATCAACTAATAATACCATCAACACTGTAATTATAAATGACATTAATCCGAGCGTTAGAAAATTGATAGGAAAAGTCAGAATACGAAGGATCATACCGATCGTAGCATTGGCTAATGCAATGAGAATGCCCGCTACAATTGCAGTCCAGAAATTCTCAACCGTAACTCCGGG
>JBIIWE010000224.1:0-4759 GCA_044339075.1 Daejeonella sp.
TTCTCAGCTTGTGATAATGTTTGCAATTTTCCGTCTTTGTAAATCGGTTCTGAACCCCCAATATTAGAAACAAGTTTATTATCCTTATCCAATATTATAGTAAAACCTGATCCAACATTATCAATTTTTGCAGATCTAAATACAGCAGCGTACAGGTGGTCATTTTTAATCACAGGACGGCAAACAAAAGCTCCGGGTAATTCGATTATTCCCATTAGTTTTCCATCCATTGAAAATCGTTTAAAACAATTGCGTGTTCGGTCGGTTACTAAGAGTGTTGGGGTACCTGATCTTCTGTCGACAACAATTCCGTGAGCATTGTCCAGATTTTCATTGCCTTTACCTCTGCCACCGAAATAACCCTTTAATTTGCCATCATTGCTATAATGAAGAATGTATTGAGCTCCATATCCATCAGCAATAAAAAAATCACCATTTGAATCAACTGCAACTTCTGTAGGTACAAATTCTTTCTCGCTTTTATAAATACCAGCATCCTTTGGAACATCTATAGTCAAAACTATTTTACCGTCCATGGTAGTTTTATAAACCTGATGCTTTGCCGTATCTGTAATATAGAGGAACTGAGTTCCATTTTCATCGGCTAATGTTAGTCCGTGCCCCCCCGGGAAATCATGCCCCCAACTATCAAGCAGCTTTCCCGATTTATTGTATATCAGTATGTTGTTTTTAGTTTCATTGGTAAGCAGAATAATTCTGCCTTTTTTGTCCTGAACCATTTCATGACAATCATTCACAGGGAATTTTGATGAATCTAAAGTTCCCCATTTTGTATCCAGGGTGTACTTCATATTATTATGGCCATAAACTGGCCCTTTATTTACGGCGAACAAATCTTTGGCGATAAAAAAACTTGCAGTGACACCAGTACTATTCTGAATGAATTTTCTTCTATCCATAAAAAGATTTTAAAAGCTAAAAATTATACTAAAATATCATTAATTACTTTGCCCGAAACATCTGTCAGACGGTATCTTCTACCTAAATGCTTAAAAATCAATTTTTCATGATCTAGACCAAGTCTATTTAAAATAGTTGCTTGAAAATCATGTACGTGTACCGGATCTTTGAGAACATTATAACCAAATTCATCCGTTTCCCCATAAGAAATACCTGGTTTTATACCCCCTCCGGCCATCCAGATACTGAAGCAACGCGGATGATGGTCACGACCATAGTTGTCGGCCGTCCATTTACCCTGGCTATAATTTGTCCTCCCAAATTCACCACCCCATATTACAAGAGTTTCGTCTAATAAACCTCTTTGTTTCAAATCTGTGATCAATGCTGCTGAGGCCTGATCTACATCTTTGGCTTGTGAGGCTATTTCGTTAGGCAGATTACCATGATGGTCCCATCCTTGATGATATAATTGAACGAAACGGACACCATTTTCTGAAAGTTTACGTGCAAGTAAGCAATTGGCAGCAAAGGTTCCAGGGGTCATGGCATCAGTTCCATAAAGCTTGATGATATCATCAGGTTCTTTTGATAGATCCATAATTTCGGGTACCGCTGTTTGCATCCGGTATGCCATTTCATATTGCTGAATCTTTGTACTGATCTCAGGATCTCCAAATTCCTCGTACGACAATTGATTTAATTTGGATACCTGATCAAGAAATTTCCTGCGCTCGTATTTATTCATACCATCAGGATCTTTCAAATAAAGGACTGGATCATCGCCGCTACTGAACTGAACACCCTGATGAATAGAATCAAGGAAACCACTTGCCCATAATTTGGAATAAACGCCCTGGCTATTACCCCTACCTCTTGAAAGCAATACTGTAAAGGAAGGCAAATTCTTATTTTCACTTCCAAGGCCATAGCTTAACCAGGAGCCCATGCTTGGGCGATTCCCCTGTTGTGCACCGGTTTGAAAAAAGGTTAATGCCGGGTCATGGTTAATGGCCTCTGTATGCATGGATCTGATCACGCAAATATCATCTACAACCTTTGAAGTATAAGGAAGCAGATTACTGATCCAGGTTCTTGATTCTCCATGCTGCTGGAAATTAGCAAATGACCCAACCATAGGAAATGCAGTTTGATTGGCTGTCATACCGGTTAGACGCTGATTTCCTCTAATTGAAGAAGGCAGTTCCTGGCCCATCATTTCTCTTAACCTTGGCTTATAGTCGAATAGTTCTAATTGAGAAGGTGCGCCATTCTGGAATAGATAAATTACGCGTTTTGCCTTTGGTGCAAAATGTGGAATTCCAGGAGCTAATCCTGAATCAGAAGAATCACCACTAAAAATGTTGGGCACTAGTAATGAGCCAAGAGCGGCACTACCAAGGCCCAAGCTTAGTCGGGAAAGAAAACGACGTCGATTAGAATTCAATCCATGTTCTAAAAAATCTTTTTGCATTAGGATCTGGTTATAGTTTCTTCCAAATTATATAGCGCAGTAATTACCTGCATCATAGCAGCTACACTAAATTTATTCATTTTTTCGGGATTGGGATACTCTCCAATGGAAAGGAGTTTATCAGCCCGGCTTTGCTCCTTTTTAAAGGCAGCAAGTTGGTCTTTGTAGTATTCACTCAATATTTTAACTTCATTTTCAGTAGGCTTCCTACAAACAATTAATCTAAAAGCTTTTATTACTTTATCTTGAATTTTTAGTGGTTCAACATCAATTCTGGATGCTAAAACACGAGATGCTTCAATTATTGTAGGATCATTCATCATGATCAGAGCCTGAAGCGGAGTATTGGTTTTTAATCGTACAACCTCGCACTGATCCCTGTTACTGGCATCAAAAATTCCCATTCCTGGTGGAGGAACAGTACGTTTCACGAAGGTATACATCCCTCTTCGATATAGATCTGCACCATGATCCTGTCTGTAAATTCTTAAAATTCCACGACCAGATGAGGCAGTTTCCCATAAACCACTAGGCTGGTAAGGTTTTACACTCGGACCACCGATTGTTTTAACTAAAAGACCACTGCTTGATAAAACTAAATCACGAACTAACTCTGCTTTAATCCGATAGCGAGGTGATCTGGAAAGAAAGATATTCTCAGGATCTGCTTTTAACTTGTCTTGGGAAATAACTGCAGACTGACGGTATGTTGCAGAAGATACCATTTGTTTAACAAGACGTTTTATATCCCAACCATGTTCCATAAAATCAACGGCAAGCCAATCCAGTAATTCCGGATGCGTAGGAAGTTCTCCCTGCATACCCATATCACCTGCAGTTTTTACTATGCCTCTTCCAAATATCTCTTGCCAAAGCTGATTCACAAACACTCTAGATGTAAGTGGATTTCGCTTATCAAATAACCATTTAGAAAGGCCTAATCTATTCTTTGGAAGATTATTGTCAAACCCCAATATTGATTTTGGAGTGCCAGCCAACACTTCCTTTTCAGGAGCATCGTATGCACCACGTTTCAGAATGTACGTTTTTCTGAGAGTATCACGGTCGCCCATCACAGAAACGATCAGCTTGTTCGTATCCTGCTTGTTAATAAATTTTAGAATATTTTTTACTTCATCATTACTAATCTCAATCATTGGATTCTTCGCGTAAGTTTCAGGACCTCCAACAGTAGAAGATAACCCAACCTCCTTAACATTATTAAAAAAAGCAAAAAGCTGATAGTATTCCTTTTGAGAAAAAGGGTCATATTTATGATCATGGCATTGTGCACATTCCAGTGTCACACCAATGAGTGCCTTTGAAAAGGTATTAGTCCTGTCTATTACATACTGAACACGATATTCTTCATCAACTACTCCACCTTCTTCAGTAATTTTGTGGTTGCGGTTAAATCCTGTAGCCAGAATTTGTTCTTTAGTAGCATTAGGTATCAGGTCACCTGCTAATTGAAGAGTAATAAATTTATCATAGGATAAATTGGAATTAAACGAATTAATTACCCAATCGCGCCATGGCCATGCTGATCGGTAGCTATCATCCTGAAATCCATGAGAATCTGCATAACGGGCTACATCTAACCAATGCAAGGCCATTTTTTCACCGTAAGCAGGGCTTTTAAGTAATTGATCAACTGCTTTTTCATAGGCTCCGGGACTATTATCGGCCATAAATTGATTCATCATTGTTAATCCTGGTGGCAAACCAGTTAAATCAAGACTTAATCGTTTTAATAAATATTCTTTATCTGCTTCAAGATTTGGTTGGAGACTTTTTTGTTCCATCTTACTCAAAACAAAATGGTCAATTTCATTTTTAGCCCATTTAGTATCTTTAACCTTAGGTAAGGGCGATTTCTTTGGTTTTGTAAATGACCAATGAGTTTCATATTTGGCACCCTGACTGATCCATTTTTCGATCAGATCTATTTCCCGGGAATTTAATTTAAGATTTGATGAAGGTGGAGGCATCAGTATAGACGTGTCTTTGGAAGAAATTCTTATGAAAACCTCTGATAATTGAGGCTTACCTGAAACTATGGCATGTGCAGATGGATTTTCTTTTAAAGCTTTAAATGCACTTTCCTCGTTATCCAGGCGGAGTCCAGCTTTGCGTTTATTAGCATCAGGTCCATGGCATGCAAAACACTTATCTGAAAATATCGGTCTGATATCAAAATTATAACTTAACTGATCAGGAATTTGTTCATCAGAACTTTGAGCACCTCCAATATAATTACATGATTGAACGGTATAAAGAACTGAAATAAGTAAAAATAGAAAGTAATAGATCCTCTTTTTCATGAGTTGAATAGCTTTATAATGCTATAGTTTTATTTATTAA
>JBIIWE010000225.1:0-4749 GCA_044339075.1 Daejeonella sp.
TCTCAGGTTTTGGGATTGATCGAATCCAGAAGGATAAAAGCACTGAATGGTCAGCTGAGTCAGATTGTGCAGAATGAAAATGCAAGCCCTGATTTTCGATTGAAAGCCTTGAGCTCTAAATTACTATCGTTACCAGTTTTGTCGGATACGGAATTTAGTATGGCATTCTCTTTTTTAGGGAATAAAAATGAATCGCCGATTAGGCAAATGTCGGCCCGCTTACTTTCTAATGCAAAACTAACAGATGATCAATTGCTTAAACTTGCGCAAGAGCAGGTGGCAAAAACCGATGTTTACCTCTTGCCAAACCTAATCAGTGCATTTAAAAATAACAAAACAGAGCAAGTTGGTGTAGCCTTGGTGGCTGCTTTAAGTGCAAGTCCTGATCGACTAGACAATGTTTCAGAAGAAGAATTGAAAGGATTATTGAATGCATATTCTCAAAGAATTAAGAGTTCGGCAGATCCTTTATTAGCAAAATTAGCAAATAAAAATGCGGGAAGATTAGCAGAATTGACAAAACTTGAAGCAAGTTTAACGCGGGGCGATGTGGCCTCAGGCGCAAAAATCTTTTTCGGGAAAGGCATCTGCTCCTCTTGCCATGCTGTGGCCGGGAAAGGAGCTATTTTTGGGCCAGACCTAACCAATATCGGTCAGATCCGCTCCGGACATGATATTCTAGAAGCTATTTTATACCCGAGTGCCAGCTTTGCTCGCGAGTATGAAACTAGTAGAGTGACCACAAAAACAGCAACGTATACTGGGGTTCTAAAGGAGCAATTGCCTGATGCTATTATAATTGCCACCGGCCCGGGATTACAGGTTCGTATTCCGAGATCTGAAATTACAGGAATTGAACCACTTAGCATATCATTGATGCCTCCAGGATTGGATAAAATGTTGAGTCCTGTAGAATTATCAGATCTGATGGCTTATTTGAACACCCTTCCGGATGGATTAGGGAACTTAGTAAAAAGAAAATAAACAAATTAATAATTATCTATCAATATCATGAAAAAAGTATTTCTATTCTCTCTAGCCCTAATTTTCCTATCCTTTATGATTAAAGGATGTGGTACAACTAAATCAAAATCAAGTGCTTCAACTGTCAGCAAGACCAAGTCCATTGCTCTCTTCAATGGTCAGAATCTGGATGGTTGGTACAAATTTGTCAAAGGTCGCGGACGCGGTATTGACCCAAAGAATGTATTCAGCGTAGAAAAAGGACTGATCCATATCTCTGGTGAAGAATATGGCTGTATTACTTCAAATGAAGAGTATAGTAATTATAAACTAACTGTTGAATTTAAGTGGGGACCTTTAACATATGCACCACGGGTAGATAAAGCCAGAGATGGTGGTATACTTTTACATTCAATTGGTGTAGATGGCGGTTATTCTGGAACATGGATGCATTCTATTGAATGTCAGATTATTGAAGGCGGGACCGGTGATTTTCTGGTTGTTGGCGATGGAACTAAAAAGTTTTCGCTAACCAGTAATGTAGCTCCTAAGAATGGGGGTAAAGCCAATGTGTATTTGGCAGGAGGGCAGCCTTTAACTATCAATGGTGGCCGGATCGATTGGTTTGCCAGAGACCCTGAATGGAAGGATGTTGTTGGATTCAGAGGCAAGAATGATGTCGAAAAACCTGTTGGTCAGTGGAATAAGATAGAATGTATAGTTGTAGGTGATAAGATCTCTGCTTATTTAAATGGAGTTTTGGTAAATGAAGCCTATCATGTGACCCCCACCAAAGGAAAGATACAAATCCAGTCTGAAGGTGCAGAAATGTTCGTCAGAAAAGTTGAGATTTTACCAATGACTTCAAACTAAGATTGTATAAATCAATCGAATCTGATTTTTATTTAACAATATAAAAGCTAAATTCAAACCTATAAATTAATCTTAAAAAGGAAAATATGTTTTCTCCAAAAAAAATTCGTCTCTTTCTTCTTGCTGCCTTAGTCCTTCCTGCAATTTTTGCATTGGCAGAGAGTCCTAAATCTACAAAGGATGATGGACAAACAATTGAGAACCCTCAAATGAGTGGCTTTACCGCTTTATTCAATGGTAAAGATCTTAAAGGCTGGAAAGGCTTAGTAGGAGACCCGATTAAAAGGTCAAAAATGGATGCTAAAACTCTGGCAGCAGAACAAGTAAAAGCTGATGCTGAAATGCGTGACAGCTGGAAAGTGGTCAATGGCGAGCTTCAATTTACTGGACATGGAAATAATATTACTACAGTTAAGAAGTATGGCGATTTTGAGATGATGGTCGACTGGAAGATCATTGACAATGGGACGCAGGATGGTGATGCTGGTATTTATCTAAGAGGAACACCACAGGTGCAGATTTGGGATAATGCCCGTGTGAAATCAGGAGCACAGGTAGGTTCAGGTGGATTATACAACAATCAGGCCAATGAAAGCAAGCCTTTAAAAGTAGCAGACAAAAAATTGGATGAATGGAATACGTTCCGGATCATTATGAAAGCTGATCGCGTGACCGTTTATTTGAATGGCGAGCTGGTTACTGATAATGTGATCCTGGAAAATTACTGGGACAGAAAGATGCCGATCTTTTCAGAAGAACAGATCGAGCTGCAGGCCCATGGTTCACCGGTTTCTTATCGTAATATTTACATCAAGGAGTTACCTCGTGCAAAGACATTTGAGCTGAGTAAAAAGGAAAAGAAAGAAGGATTTAAAGTGCTTTTTGATGGAAGCAACATGTTTAGCTGGACGGGCAATACCAGAGATTATATCACCGAAAACGGCAATATGGCTGTTCGTCCGAAGCCTGGAAAAAGTACCCTTGGCAATAATTTATTTTCCAAAGAAGAATTCAGTGACTTTATTTTCCGTTTTGAGTTTCAACTGACACCGGGTGCTAATAATGGTCTGGGTATCAGGTCACCAATAACCGGCGATGCTGCTTATCAAGGAATGGAATTACAAATACTGGATAATGATGCTCCTGTGTATAAGGATCTGAAAGTGTATCAGTATCATGGATCTGTTTACGGTACAATTCCTGCAAAAAGAGGCTCGCTGAAGCCTGTTGGCGAATGGAATTATCAGGAAGTGATCGTACAGGGACCAAAGATCAAGGTTATTTTAAATGGTACCGTTATTCTTGATGGAGATATCACAGATGCCAGGAAGAATGGTGCTGCCGATGGGCTGAAACACCCGGGATTACTAAGAGATGGCGGGCATATCGGATTTCTGGGACATGGTTCAGAGTTGCTGTTTAGAAATATTAGGATCAAAGATTTAAGCATGAAATAAGTATATTATTTGATATGGTATTTGGAATGAGCAAGAAGCTTTGGATCTAATAACACCTTTCTCATATCTCATATCTCATATCTCACATCTCACATCTAAATTTATATGAAATTGAATTCAAACCGGAGGGAATTTATCAAGAAAACTAGCATTGCCGGGATGGGAATGTTAATGTTCCCTGGCATGCTGCGGAAGGTAGCTGCAAGTGATCGCTTACGAGTTGCCCATATTGGCCTAGGCGGAATGGGTAATTCACATATGAAATGGTTTGCAGCAATTCCGGAAGTTGAAATAGTAGCCTTATGCGACGTGGATCAGCTTCATCTTGATTCCACGATGAAAACCCTGGACACACTTCGTCCCGGGCATAAAGCACAGGCTTACAAAGATTTCAGGCATATACTTGATCGCAAGGATATTGATGCGATAAGCTGTGCCACACCAGATCATTGGCATAGTCAAGTTGCAACTCTTGCGTTTAAGGCTGGCAAAGATGTTTATTGTGAAAAACCTTTGTCTCATGATGTTCGGGGAGGGCAGGAGATGCTTAAGAACCTAAATCGGTACGATAGGGTTTTCCAGCTGGGTACCCAGATTCATGCGGGTGATAATTATCATAGGGTTGTGGAGTTGGTTCGTTCGGGTATCTTGGGTAAAGTTCATACGGTGCGCTTATGGAAATCTGGTTTCCCTCCTGATTTTGGTCCAGCAGCATATCAGCCGGCACCAAAGAATTTGGATTGGGATATGTGGCTTGGCCCAGCTCCATTATCGGAGTATGATCCACAACGTTGCCATTTTAACTGGCGCTATTTCTCCGATTATGGCGGTGGCATTTTTGGCGATTTCTGGTCACATATTGCCGACGTAGCTTTTTGGGCTCTACAACCTAAAGGATTGAAAAGCATTAATGCCAGAGGTGAACAAAATACAGGAATTTCTAATGTTCAGCGTTGGATTGATGTGGACTATGAATACGAAAATTTGAATATATTCTGGACTAGTCAGGCACCCAATGTGCCTGGAGCGGCCAGCCGTGGTAATATCGGCGCTTATTTTGAGGGTGAAAAAGGAACTTTGATTTGTGATTATAATACACATGAGGTTAGAATAGGCGGAGAGCTAATGCTTGATTTAACTAAAGTTCCGGTCACCATTGAACGTTCGCCAGGTCATCAGCAGAATTTTGTGAATGCAGTTAAATCCCGTACACAACCAGAATCTAATTTGGAATATGCTCGCAAACTTACGCTGCCAATGCAGTTAGGACTTATCTCATATAAAGTGGGCAGAAAGCTTGAATGGAGCGAGAATAGAGAGAAATTTAAAGGAGATCGCGAAGCAAACAGCTTATTGTCAGTAGAAAGGCGGAAGGAATGGGATTTGACGTAAATTGTTTGGGGTGCGTTAGAATACTGCCCAAAGGCAAACTCGAATTGTCTTTGCGTCTTGGTAT
>JBIIWE010000226.1:0-4731 GCA_044339075.1 Daejeonella sp.
TTGGACTTAATTTCCTTCATTTTTTTCTTCTGCTCGTATATAAACTTGTTGTAATCAACAATCTTACATACAGGCGGAACTGCATTCGGAGAAATTTCAACAAGATCAAGATCTTGTTCTATAGCCATGGCCAAAGCTTCTCTGAAAGGATAGATACCCGTTTCCACGTTTTCACCAGTCAAGCGCACCTCAGGTGCCCTGATCAAATCATTGATCTTATGTTCTGCTTCTTTCTTTTTAAACGGAGGGCGTGGTCCTCTGTTAAAGCCTGGTCTTCCTAATGCCAAATTATAGTTCTATTTAAATTGTAATTTCTTTAACTAACTGATTACTAAACTCTTCCATTGTCATGATACCTACATCCCCTTGCCCATGTCTTCTAACAGAAACCATGCCTTCATTCATTTCTTTCTCACCTATGATGAGCATATAAGGTATTTTCTTGACTTCAGCATCCCGAATCTTCCTTCCGATCTTCTCATCTCGAGAGTCAATCAGCCCGCGAATATCGGAATTATTAAGCGATTCTAAAACTTTTTTTGCATAATCCTCATATTTTTCAGAGATAGGCAACACTATAAATTGTTCTGGTGAGAGCCATAATGGGAATTCACCTGCACAGTGCTCAATCAAAACCGCCACAAAACGTTCTAAAGATCCGAAAGGAGCTCTGTGAATCATCACTGGACGGTGTTTTTGATTGTCACTTCCAGTATATTCAAGTTCAAATCGCTCAGGTAAATTATAGTCTACCTGTATAGTACCCAATTGCCATTTCCTACCTAGGGCATCCTTAACCATGAAATCAAGCTTCGGACCATAGAAAGCTGCTTCACCTAACTCAACAACTGTAGTTAAACCTTTTTCTTCAGCAGCTTCAATAATTGCCGATTCAGCAAGCTGCCAATTCTCATCACTTCCGATATATTTGGCTTTATTTCCAGGATCCCTGAGTGAGATCTGAGCGGTATAGTCATCGAATCCTAATGCTTTAAAAACATATAAAACCAAATCGATAACCTTTTTAAATTCTTCTTTAACCTGATCTGGACGACAGAATAAATGTGCATCATCCTGAGTAAAACCTCTGACTCGGGTTAAACCATGAAGCTCCCCACTTTGTTCGTAGCGATAAACTGTACCAAATTCTGCGTATCTAACTGGAAGATCTTTATAAGAGCGAGGTTTTGTTTTATAAATTTCGCAATGATGAGGACAGTTCATTGGTTTTAAGAAAAACTCCTCTCCTTCCTGAGGGGTTTTTATAGGCTGAAAGGAATCAGCACCATATTTTTCATAATGACCGGAAGTAATATATAGGTTCTTATGTCCGATATGTGGCGTAATAACCTGCTCATATCCAGACTTAACCTGAGCTCTTTGAAGAAAATTAACAAGCTTTTCGCGAAGTGCTGTTCCTTTCGGCAACCATAGAGGCAGCCCCATACCTACTTTTTCAGAAAAAGCAAAAAGTTCTAACTCTTTACCCAGTTTACGATGATCACGTTTTTTTGCCTCCTCAATCATGTGGAGATAGTCGGTCAGTTCACTAAGCTTTGGATAAGTAACTCCGTATATTCGAGTTAACTGTTTTCTGGTTTCGTCGCCTCTCCAATAAGCACCTGCTACATTCATCAGCTTAACAGCCTTAATAAAGCCGGTATTAGGAATATGCGGACCACGGCAAAGATCAGTGAAATTACCCTGTGTATAGAAAGTGATTGAACCATCTGCCAGATCTTTGATCAGATCCAGTTTATATTCATCATCCTTTTCGGTAAAGTATTTAACTGCATCACTCTTTGATACACCTTTCCTGGAAAATTCAGATTTTGCTTTTGCCAGTTCGATGATCTTATCTTCGATTTCTTTAAAATCATCTGAAGAAAACTCCCGGTCTCCGAAATCAACATCATAATAAAAGCCTGTTTCAATTGCCGGACCGATACCGAATTTTGTACCCGGATAGAGTGCTTCTAAAGCTTCAGCCATCAAATGTGCCGAGGAATGCCAGAATGTAGCCTTTCCTTCCTGATCATTCCAAGTTAAAAGTTTTACTAAGGAATCTTTTTCAATTGGTCGGGAAGAATCCCATACCTCACCATTCACCATGGCAGCTAAAACGTTACGAGCTAAGCCTTCAGAAATAGAAAGTGCTATCTGGTAAGCCGTAGTTCCTTGTTCGTACTCCCGAACAGAACCATCAGGAAGAGTAATATTGATCATCTACAAAATGATTTATAAGTTATAATTAAAAATATCAAATGATCATCTACAAAGTGATCTTCATTTCGAGCACAAAAATAAGATTTTATAAAGGATTTAGATGCTAAAATTGGAACTAAAATTGGCTTTCCCTATTTTATGAAGCAGTTTGAAAGTAACTATACTTTAAGGCCTAAACGTTACCCCATCCATGAGTTAAAACATCTGCAATATGCATTGTTTTGATCTTTATATCATGCTGATCAATATAGGCCTGCAGATTTAATAAACATGAAGAATCTGTAGAAATTATATAATCAGCACCCATTTCTAAAGCATTATTTACTTTTTGTTCTGCCATTGCACTTGAAATACCATCAAATTTAACAGCAAACGTGCCACCAAATCCGCAACATACATCAGTATCCTTCATTTCTACAAGTTCAAGTCCATGAACTTTGCTTAATAATTGCCTCGGTTCAGCCTTAATATTACATTCTCTTAAACCAGCACAAGAATCATGGTACACAGCCCTTCCTTCAAGTTCAGCGCCGAAATAATCCTTTTTAATAATATTAACGAGGAAATCACTTAATTCATGAATATTACTTTGAATAGCTCTGCATTTATTATGAACTACTGTGTTGGTAAATAAATCATTAAAAGAATTTTTGACCATCCCAGTGCAGGAAGCAGATGGTGATACGATATAATTGGTTTCGGAAAAATCATTGAGGAATTTACCACCTACTATTTTTGCTTCTTCCCAGAAACCTGCATTGTAAGCTGGCTGTCCGCAACAGGTCTGTTCAGCATTATAAACCACCTTACATCCAGCCTTCTCAAGGATTTTGATGGTATTAAAAGCTGTTTGTGGATAAAGCTGGTCAATAAAACAGGGAATAAATAATTCAACGGTCATAGGTGATTTCTTAAACAGCGCTAAATTCAGAAAAAAAAACTAATCCTTAGGTAAGGAAGCAGAAGATTCTGTCTTTATAAAAAAGAGTGATAATAAAATCAATAAACCTATAATAAAAAATCCAGCAAGACTTATAGCTGAATTTCGCATACTTCCTGTAATTTCTTCAATATATGCAAAACTGAATAAGCCGATCACAATGGCTATTTTCTCAGTAACATCATAAAAACTAAAGAATGAAGCGGTATCAGGAGTGTTTTCAGGCAGAAATTTGGAATAAGTAGATCTTGATATAGATTGTATTCCTCCCATTACTAATCCCACTACTGCAGCAACTGCATAGAACTGACCCTCATTTTGTATATAATAGGCTGCAGCACAAACTCCTATCCATACTAAAAGCACTGCAATAATAACCTGAATATTGCCATATTTCTTTGCAAAGTATGACATGATCAGTGCACCCAAAATGGCTACAAGCTGTATAACCAGAATGATTGCAATCAATTTAGAAGTTCCCAATTTAAGAACCTTTTCACCAAATCCAGCCGCTACAAGCATAATTGTTTGCACTCCCATTGAGTAAAAAAAGAATCCCAGTAGAAATCTTTTCAGGATAGCCATTTCCTTTAACTGATGCCATACTTTCACAAGTTCTTGAAACCCACTTTTAACATCTATTTTAGATGATTTATTGTAATTTGGGCTTCCTGCAGGAAGTTTTTTAAATGGGATTTGAGAAAACGATATCCACCAGATACCGACCAGTAAAAACGATAAACGCGCAGGCAAAGAAGGGTCTGAAATTCCAAATAATTCAGGTTTTAAAACAAAAATGAAGCAAATAATTTGCAATAAAACACTGCCTACATAACCATATGCAAATCCTTTAGCACTTACCTTATCCTGTTGATCGACTGACGCAATTTCAGGCAGGTATGAATTATTAAACATAACTCCACCTATATACCCCATAGCAGCAAGGGTAAAACAAATGATACCTAGTTCCAGTGTTTCGAGCTTAAAAAAGAATAAACCTGCACAAGCAAAACTTCCAATATAGGTAAAGGCCATCATAAACACCTTTTTATTACCTCTGAAATCTGCAATTGATGATAGTATTGGCAGAATTAATGCCATAATCAGATATGCTACTGATAGCGCATAATTTGAAAGAGCAGTATTTGTAAATTCACTCCCAAAAAATGTAACCTTATCCCCATTTTGCTCGGTAGTGGTAATGATGGTATAATATGCTGGGAAAATTGTGGATGTAATGACTAGGTTATAGGCAGAATTCGACCAATCAAACATGGCCCAGGCCTTAATGGTAGCTTTATTATTGCGCATTTTTAGATCAATACATTTTTAATCAAATTTCAGCCTGAACAGATTGATGTATTTGAATTGTTTAAGTGTTCAAAATAAAGAAAATATTCAATCTTTATGACAATAGTGATTAATTAATTGCTTTTAATCTTGACACTCCTGATTCATCATTTATGATCTTATCGGGTTTACCTCGGTTTCGTACAATAAAACCATGTTATTTTATAAATAATAATACTCGCCATTAACCTTGATTGTGCCCGCATCGAGAAGCA
>JBIIWE010000227.1:0-4725 GCA_044339075.1 Daejeonella sp.
AGTAAGTATCAGTACGTTTACAGCTCACAGTTCGCCCTTAGGTCTTGTTTTTGATACCAAGCGAAAACTTTCTGCTGAATTTAAGGGCGATGGTTTTGTTCTTAGAAATACTATTGGAACAAAATCCAGCTTAATGAAACCTTTCACAGATCAGGGCAGAGATTTGCTTCATCTTGACATGTCATATGATAAATTAAGTGATAATTATTTTGTAAAAACCACGCGGATTGTGGATTCGTTCAATAATCCGTCAGATGCTGTTTTGCTTGGTAACTCTTTGTATATTATTGAATATGATGCCAAGGTGGGCAGTATCTGGAAGGTGACTTTTCCAACTGCGAATCAAAAAAGGCAATAAAAGAAAACTATTAATTCGGGCAGTTCAATTTTCAAATTCTAAGAATATTAATCTTTGATTTTGAAAATGTTTAAGCCTGATTTTAAAATATTTTATGTTTATTTATAGTAACAAATTATAATTATGAAAATTAAATCATTAGTATTTTCTGTCTTAACTTTAGTTTCGATCTCAGGGAATCTATCTGCACAGACAATTTCAAAAGAAGAATTATCTTTTTTAACTTCTGAATGGAAAGGCGATCGTTTTTCTGATGGCCGACCTAAAGTGGCTGATAATTTACTTGAAAGAGCAAAAAAAATAGGTCTTGATGATGCCTGGCAGGTTTTGAAGGTCATTGGATATGTAAATCAGTTCGAACATGGCTGGAAAACATTGAATGATGAAATCATCACAGGAAGGGTAGTTACAGCAATGTATATGCCTACCCGTCCCGATATCGAAAAAAACATTAAAGACAGGGGAGTAAAACAAGGCCGGGTTGGAAATACAAATTCATGGCCAATTGCTGTATTACAAAAAGGGGATGTGTATGTGGCTGATGGATTTGGGAAAATTGTTGGTGGTTCCTTAATTGGAAGTACTTTGGGTACCTCAATCTATACTAAATCAGGAAATGGAATTATTTTCGACGGTGCTGCACGTGATGTTCAGGGACTTGAAGAAATAAAAGGATTTAATGCTTTTGTTAGAGACTTTCACCCTGGTTTTATGGAAGATATGGTATTAATGGGCTTAAATACGCCAATTCGTATCGGACGTACTATGGTTTTACCTGGTGATCTGGTAATTGCTGGTAAAATTGGTGTTTTATTTGTTCCTGCACATTTAGCTGAACAGGTTGTTTCAACTGCAGAATTTATTGTAAGAAGAGATAAGTATGCATTTGAAGTGATCAAGTCAGGAAAATATTCTAGTGGTCAATTAGACAGTGAGTGGACTAGCGCTATGAAGGATGATTTTATCAAATGGATGCAAAATCATCCTGAAGAAGGTAAAATGACCAGGGCAGAGCTTGATGTTATCATGAGTAAAAGAACCTGGTAATCTATCAGGATAATTAATAATCAAACCTTAATTTAAAAATTTTGAAACAGTCGAACATTTATTCTCTAGCATTAGGCATAGCAGGTTTAAGCCTTTTAGCAGCTCTTTTCTTTCTATCTCAAGGTAATCAGGCAAATGCAGGTCCATTACTAATCCTGTTTTTTACTACTTTGGCTATAGGGGTGAGAGGAACAAAAACTTTTAAAGCATTTTCGTATACCATCTGGATCTTTACTGCGGTTACAGCATCAATGTTTTATCCCCAATATTTCACTTCAATTGGTGATTTTCAATTAAAATTGATGATTGTTCCTCTTTTACAGATCATTATGTTTGGGATGGGTTCACAAATGAGCTTTGAAGATTTTACCGGGGTTATCAAAATGCCTAAAGGGGTATTTATTGGAGTTGGAGCCCATTATGTTATTATGCCTCTTGTTGCTTTTGGTATAGCACATATATTTTCATTCCCACCAGAAATAGCTGCTGGAATTATCCTGATAGGTACGGTGCCAAGTGGTTTAGCATCCAATGTAATGTCTTACCTGGCACATGCGAATCTTGCGCTTGCTGTTACAATTGGAGCGATATCTACACTCATTTCACCATTTGTAACACCATTATTGATGCAATGGCTTGGTGGACAATATATTCAGGTAGACTTTTGGCATATGATGCTCGATATTTTAAATATGATTATTCTTCCAATTGTTGCAGGTTTTATATTTAATCTTTTCTCTAAAAATGTAGCCAGCCAGAAATCTAAAATCATTCAGCTTATTGGTTACTTCATTGTTATTTTATTGACTAACCTGGTATATATTAAGTCCAGCGGTTCAGATATTAACGGTTTCTTAAGCGCTATTGGAAAATCAATGTTCTGGTTCTATATTTTACCAATGATTGCTGCTATAGTGCTTCGTAAACTAGTTAAAGGAGATGATCAATGGATGGGTAAAGTTCTTTCGATGATCTCAATGGTAGGTATTGCTGTAATTATTGCAATCATTACAGCTGCAGGTCGTGATAGCTTATTAAAAGTTGGTTTATTGCTTATTATTACTAGTCTGCTACATAATTTAGCTGGATATATCCTTGGTTATGGAGTGTCATGGGTAGCGGGTATGCCAGAGAAAGATAGACGTACAGTTGCATTTGAGGTAGGAATGCAAAATGGTGGGCTTGCATCAGGATTAGCTCTGCAGATGGGCAAAATTGCTACCGTGGGCTTGGCTCCTGCAATTTTTGGTCCTTTGATGAATGTAACCGGATCAGCATTGGCAAGTTGGTGGAGAAGCAGACCGCCTGCTGAAGATGTCCTTACTGAAGGGTCTAATAAATAAAACGAATAAAAATTAAACTGTACCTGTTAGGACGCTATGGTATTTGACAGGTATAGTTCAACATAAAAAAAAATATATGAAAGGATTTTTCGTATTATTTATACTATTAACATTTTCTGTACTTTCATTAAGTGCGCAGTCAAAAGATGAGAAGGATGTGGCAGCTGCTGTTGAAAAGTTGAACAGAGCGATGGTTGATCCTGAAAAAAGTCTCCTTGAAAGCATTGTATCTGAAGGTTTATCCTATGGTCACTCAGGCGGAATAGTTCAAAATAAGGACGTATTCATTGATGATTTAATTAATGGTGCGTTTAATTTTTCAAGCATCTCTCCAATTAATCAAACTATTTCCATTACTGGAACTATTGCTATAGTCAGGAATATTTTAGTAGCGAAGGCAACAGATTCAGGGGTGCCAACCGATCTTCGAATTGGGAATGCTATGGTTTGGAGAAAGGAAGGCGGAGCTTGGAAATTGCTCGTTAGACAAGCCTTTATAATATAAATTTGATGGGATTAATATCTCTTAATTCTTTAAAAGTGCGCTTCATACCCTAGCGCACTTTTTTTATTAAAATGAACTCGATATAATATTTAAAAACCACATACCTGCCTGCTGGTAGCAGGGAAACATAGCATTTTATATTGCCAAGCTTCATGTTAGATACAGATAGTATTGAAGCTTAGCTTCAATCTATGTGATTTAAAATCTATGTATACTTTAAATCACATCATCAGTCAATCTATGTGGTTAAATATTGATTTTTATATATCGAACTCACGGTATTTATTATTAAAATTCAAACAAACTAATTATTGAAATGGTAAAACCCGATAGTTTAATATTTGACCTGGATGGCACTTTATGGGATGCCCTGGATACATATCTGGCATCCTGGAATGAAGGTGCTAAAGCTGAAAATTTAAATAGAATATTTACCCGTGAAGATCTGCATTATGTAATGGGCTGGGAGCGCTCTGTAGTACTTGAACATATGTTTCCCGGTACTTCGAAAGAAAGACAGGAAGAGATTTATCGGACCATTAATGAATACCGCATGAAACTTATGCCAGAGATGGGAGGTGTTTTATATGAAGGGGTTAAGAGAGGATTGATCAAACTTTCAGAAAGATATTCCATATTTATTGTAAGTAACTGTCCGAAAAATCTGATCGCTGAATTTATGAAGTGGGCTGATATTGAGCAGTATATAACTGATGAGATGGCTCATGGTGTCAACTCAATGCCTAAACATCATAATATTAAATTGTTAGTAGATAAGCATAAATTAAAGAACCCTGTCTATATTGGTGATACACATGGAGATAGTATTGAAACCAGAAAAGCAGGACTTCCATTTGTGTTATTAACTTATGGATTTGGTACTTCTGATGATTATGATCTTAAGTTTGATGATTTTAATACACTCACCAATTACTTCATGAACTTATGATTTGAACAGGCTTAAGGTATTTATTGATATCAAGCTTTAAAAAACAAAATAACATAAAAGGATCATTTAAAATTGTTGGTGTTACTGGCACACCATTAATTGTTGCGGAACTTCTAACACTTGGTTTTACAAGGCTTGTAATTGAAAAAATAATGGGAGGAAATAAAAGAGATTTTTTTCTCAGGAATTTGCCTGGATAATCTCTGTTGATATTTCCCCCCATATTGATATAGTTTTAAGAATTCTTAATTTCCTGTCTCCATTGCACTATTGATAATAGTTTGAAAATCCTCATTTGAAATATACTGAGGAGTATAAGTGCCGCCTGCATTTACTATGTTTTTATAAAATGATCGTAAATGGTTTCGACTTCCTTTTGCAAGCATCTCATATATATACCGAATGTCCTGATTATCAATGTAAAGCAAGGCCTTGTTTATATCATAAAGATCCTGATCTTCTATAGTTGCTCCAACTTTAAAGGCATTTAAAGTGCTTTTACTGCCTTCTGAAACCAATTGGT
>JBIIWE010000007.1:0-15492 GCA_044339075.1 Daejeonella sp.
CATTTAGGAGATACTGTATTGGTTGAGAAAGGCGGAGAAATCATTCCCAAAATCATTGCGGTAAATACAAGCAAACGGGATAATTCTGCAATAAGAGTGATCTACCCTGAAGTATGCCCTGAATGCCAAACTCCACTTATCCGGAAGGAAGGAGAAGTAGTACATTATTGTCCGAATGATGAAGACTGCCCTCCTCAAATCGTTGGAAAAATTCAGCATTTTATTGGCCGTAAAGCCATGAATATCGATGGACTAGGAGATGAAACCATCGAGGCCTTCTATAAAAGAGGGTTTATTGTTCACATAAGTGATCTTTATACACTCTATAAAAAGGGAGACATACTGAAACAAATCGACCGCTTTGGTGAAAAATCCATCAGCAATATGCTTGAGGGAATAGAAAAATCCAAGCAGATGCCTTTTGAGAAAGTTCTCTTCGGACTAGGAATCAGGTATATTGGAGAAACTGTAGCCAAAAAACTTGCAGCATATTTTAAGAATATTGATAGTTTGATGAATGCAAGTTTTGAGGAATTGATAGCTGTGGAAGAAATAGGAGAACGAATTGCAGAAAGTCTGATCGAATATTTTAAGGAACCCAGACATAAGGAGCAAATAGAACAGCTCAGGAGCCATGGATTACAATTCGAGTCCATACAGAAAACGGTTGAATTAGAAAGCACTAAACTAGAAGGAAAATCATTTATTATTTCAGGAGTATTTGAAAATTACAGCCGCGATGAATTAAAAGATATTATTGAAGCAAATGGCGGAAAAATATTAAGCAGTATTTCAGCGAAGTTAAATTTTCTTCTTGCCGGTGATAATATGGGGCCTGCAAAACTCGAAAAAGCGACAAAACTTCAAATTCCAATCATTTCAGATGATGATTTAATCAAAATGCTTCAATAATTTTGATGAAATATGATAATATTTAAGATATCGTTTTAAAATCGACCAATTTCCGCTTAAATTCGCAGGATAACAGTTTAGGTAAATAAAAATACAATGAATAAATTTCATGGAACCGGAGTAGCAATCATTACTCCTTTCAAATCAGATGGATCTGTTGACCATACTGCCCTCAAAACTGTAATTGACCATATCATTAACGGCGGAGTAGAATATATTGTCTCTTTAGGTACTACCGGAGAGGCCGCTACCTTGAGCAGCGATGAGAAAATAGCTGTTTGGGACACAACAGTTTCTCACGTCAATGGAAGGGTGAGCCTTGTTGCCGGTATTGGAGGAAATAATACCTCGGAAATTTTAAATGATTTGAAAAAATTCGATTCCAAAGGATTCGATGCTGTACTTTCTGTTTGTCCATATTATAATAAACCTACTCAGGAAGGAATTTATCAGCATTACAAAGCTATTGCTGATGATAGTCCACTTCCTGTCATACTCTATAATGTACCAGGCAGAACAGGGGTAAATATGACTGCTGAAACAACTCTGCGTTTAGCACATGATCATAAGAACATCATTGCGATGAAAGAGGCTTCGGGCAATTTTGAACAATTTAATAAGATTATAAAGGATAAGCCTGAGGACTTTCTATTCATTTCCGGAGATGACCCAATAACATTACCATTGATTGCGATGGGTGCGGCGGGTGTTATATCGGTTATTGGAAATGCCATTCCAGGAATATTTTCAACCATGGTTCGTATGTGTCTGGATGGTAAATTCATTGAAGCGCAGCCTTTGCACCATAGCCTGACAGAGATTACATCTTTGTGTTTTGTGGAAGGAAATCCGGGAGGAGTAAAATCAGCAATGAAACTACTTGGTATTTGTGATGACACAATGCGATTGCCACTTGTTAATGTCAGCAATGGCATTGAAAACCAAATAAAAGAAAACCTTAAGCAATTAAATTTGCTATAAAACAAAGAAGGCCCACTCATAAGAGCAGGCCTTCTTTTTTAGGGAAGAAAATTATTTCTTAGCTGCTTTCGCTGCTTCTTTATTCTTCATTTCCTGTACTTCAAGACGGATAGCTTGAGCAAGGTTTTTCAAGTCTTGCATTCCTTTTCTAACGCGAGTACCAGCTGCGCTGTTAGCCTTGTTGTAAAACTTGTCTGCATCTGCCTCTAAAGACTCGAATAAATTTTTTGCTTCAGTGAATTTTTTCATGATTTTACTCTTTTAGTTTAAGGTTAGTAACGTTATCTATTAGCTAATTTAAACTGTTTTTTCTAAATAATGAATAATTGAAAAAAATAAAATCACGTGTTTTGAGCGTTTTTTTCCACATTAAGGGCAGTTATGCACAAAAATGCGACTTTATAAAAGCTAAATAATTATAATTCAAGAGATTACACATTAAGTTTAAAAAATAATGCCTTCAGAGACTGTCTGAAGGCATTATTTATACCCTAATATTTGATTAGCAATTCTTAATGAAAATTAAGAATTCAATACACTTTTTTCCTTGTAATGTCCCTTTTTCAATTTAACAGCGAGTTCACTATAAGCATCAAGGGTACGGTTAACATCTTCAATGGTATGAAGGGCAGTTGGAATCAAACGAAGCATAATCAAACCCTTTGGAATAACGGGATAAACTACTATGGAACAAAATATGCCATAATTCTCTCTAAGATCCATGGTAATGGCCGTAGCTTCCTGAAGTTCGCCTTCAAGAAACACTGGAGTAACCATCGTATTTGTTACCCCTATATCAAAGCCTCTTTCTCTAAGACCCTTTTGCAGACTTGTAGCGATAAACCAAAGCTTTTCTCTTAGTTCAGGTTGGCTCTTCAGTAATTCAAGCCTTTTACGGAGACCAACAACCATTGGCATTGGAAGTGATTTTGCAAATATTTGAGAGCGCATATTGTAACGAAGGAAATTGGTTATTTCCTCTGTAGAGGCGATAAATGCTCCAATTCCTGCCATTGATTTAGCGAAGGTTCCAAAATAAATATCCACTCCATCAACACAATTCTGTGCCTCATGAGTTCCTGCACCGGTATCACCCATGGTACCAAACCCATGAGCATCATCAATTAGCAGACGGAAACTAAATTTACTTTTAAGATCAACTACCTCTTTCAATTTACCCTGAGCACCTGACATACCAAATACGCCTTCAGTAATAACAAGGATAGCACCACCGGTATTCTCTACCCATCGTGTTGCTCTCTCTAATTGCTTTTCAAGGCTTTGCATATCATTATGGGTATAAACGAAACGTTTCCCTTGATGAAGGCGAACACCATCAATGATACAGGCATGCGATTCAGCATCATAGACAATAACATCATGCCTGTCGACCAATGCATCGATCGCCGACATTATCCCCTGATAACCAAAATTCAAAAGAAATGCATCCTGCTTTCCTACAAAGTCTGCAAGTTCTTTTTCTAATGCTTCATGATTATTTGAATTACCTGACATCATCCGGGCTCCCATCGGGTAAGCAAGACCAAATTCTGTGGCTCCTTCTATATCTGCCTTACGAACTTCCGGATGATTTGCAAGTCCGAGGTAATTGTTAAGACTCCAAACCAAGTGCTCCTTACCTCTGAACATCATATAAGGAGCTATTTCTCCCTCTAATTTAGGAAAGGAGAAATAACCATGAGCCATTTTCTGGTGCTGGCCCAGAGGCCCCATATTTTTTGAAATTTTATCAAATAAATCCAATTTTTTATAATTTAATTGTTAACGTTTACTTCACGCAAAGTTAAGATTTAGCAGCCTGATTATCAAAAGCTAATTAAGCCTGATGCAAAATATATGCCTTAAACAAAAAAGGCCTGAATCTAGAAGATAAAGGCCTTTTTTAAATATATTAACCTTTTCTTAATCTACATTATCGTGTAGAAAGGAATTGTTTGGTCTGATTTCAGTGATCCCCTCATCATTACTTAAAGTAAATCTGGACACCTGTGATTCGGAAGAGTGCGGAACATCATTCAAAGACAGTTGCTTACGCTTATATGCTGGCTCATTCTCAAGTTCTTGTAAACCATTGGTGGTCCGTAATTTCATACTCAGGTCTTTGAGGCGAAGGATCCTTTCCTTAGACTTGCGCAACTGTTCTTCAATCGATTCGTCTGTTTTATTCTCATCAGGATTACTCCAGGTCATAGGAATTTCTTCCTCTTGAACTTCAGCAACAATTTCCTCTTCTACAATCTGGTCTTCTTCTTCAAAGACTTCTTCAGTTTTAATCTCGAATTCATAGGATTTCTCAACATGCCCAAGATCTATAGGAATTTCATCATTCAATGTATGTCGAACGTATTCTGACTCTGAAGGTTTTTCTTCCTCAACCTTTGGCGTACTATGAAAATATCCTGCAAAAAGATCTACCTGACTTTCTTCAGTTGATTTAAGAACAGGCTCGTTAATTTCTTCCTTTTTAAGATCCATAAAGGTGTTAGCCTGAACAGGCTTAACCATTGGGGCTAGCTCTGGCGTTAATAAAGACACTTTACGAATCTGACTTTTTTCAACTTCCCGCTCTTCCATGGTCTGGAAACCGGTAGCAATGATTGTTACTGAGATCTTCTCTCCTAAACCTTCATCCGTACAGTTACCCCAGATCAGATCAGCAGCCAATCCAGCTTCCTGCTGTATAAAGTCAGTGATGATACTAACCTCATCCATGGTTACTTCTTTATCTCCGGAGCTGATATTCAACAGAATATAACGAGCGCCTTCAATTTCATTGTCTTTCAGTAATGGAGATGCCAATGCGCCTTCAACAGCTCTCAAAGCGCGATTTTCGCCTTCAGCAGCATAACTTCCCATGATGGCAACTCCGCTTTCTTTCATTACGGTGCGCACATCTTTAAAGTCAACGTTTATATATCCTGGGATCGTGATGATCTCCGCAATTCCTTTTGCCGCAGTTGTTAAAATATTATCAGCTTGTGCAAAAGCAGAACCAAGAGTGAGGTTTCCAAATATTTCCCTCAAACGATCATTCGATATAACCAGGTATGAGTCTACATATTTTTTAAACTCCTCTAAACCTTCTTCAGCCTGATTTTTTCTACGCTTACCTTCAAAAGAAAAGGGAGTAGTAATAATACCAACCGTAAGAATATCCATTTCTTTGGCTGCTTTTGCAATGATCGGACTGGCACCTGTTCCGGTACCACCACCCATTCCTGCAGTGATGAAAAGCATCTTGGTATTAGATCCAAGCATTCTTTTGATATCATCAATATTTTCAATAGCCGAATTTTTACCTACCTCAGGAATCGAACCAGCTCCCATACCTTCAGTTAAACTTGCTCCTAGTTGAACCTTATTGGGTATCGGACTAAGTTCAAGTGCCTGTGCATCGGTATTACAAATAATGAAATCAACACCTGTGATTCCCTGACGATACATATGATTCACAGCGTTACCGCCGCCGCCACCAACACCAATAACCTTGATGATCGATGACTTTTCTTTTAACATTTCAAACTGCATATTCTTATTTATCAGTTGAGTAAATCTTATTCATTCTTAGACAGTTTATACTGTAATATTAGCTATTTATCCACAGAGGTTTTCCACAAATGTTAAAATGTGGGAAACTCCCGATTTGTGGAAAATTAACGAATGTAATCTTCATCCTTGATATCATCCTTGATGAATTTTGCTCCTGATTGCAGAATCCGTTCAAACAATCCCTGTCCTTTTTTAGGCTTTTCTGCAAGGGCAACAATTTCTGTTTGAAGACTTCCACTTACATTAGAATCTTCGGCAAGTTCTGCCTTCTGAATACCTTTGATCAGGAGACCTATACCCGTAGCATACATCGGACTTTTCAATTCATCATAAACCGTTTTAGGCAGTACATCATTTTTAGCCAGATGCTCATTTGGATACCCTATACGGCTATCTAAACCTGTCACAAATTCAACGAGCTGTGGTAAATGCTTTAATTGTGCTCCACCCCCTGTGATTACGATCCCAGCGATCAGCTTCTTTTCATATCCTGAAGATTTGATCTCATAATAAACGTGTTCAATAATCTCTTCCATCCTTGCCTGAATAACATAAGCAAGATTTTTAACCGAGATCTCTTTGGGCTCTCTGCCTCTAAGTCCGGGAACACATATGATCTCATTCTCTTTATTTTCATCTGCTAATGCAGATCCGAAACGTGTTTTCAATAATTCGGCCTGATTACGCATAACAGAACAACCTTCACGGATATCTTCGGTAACACTATTGCCACCAAATGGAATCACAGCTGTATGACGAATAATTCCTTCATGAAAAATAGCCAGGTCAGTTGTACCACCACCTATATCAACCAGAACAACACCAGCTTCCTTTTCTTCATCACTCAATACAGACTCAGAAGAAGCTAAGGGCTCAAGAATCAACTCCTGAGTTTCAAGTCCAGCATTACCAACACATTTCAGTATGTTCTTCACAGCGCTAACATGACCAGAGATGATGTGAAAATTTGCTTCAAGACGTACTCCGGCCATACCTATCGGATCTTTTACACCCGGCTCATTATCAACAGTAAATTCCTGAGGTAGCACATGGATGATCTCTTCACCAGGAGGCATAAGTAACTTATACATATCCTCAATGAGCTTGTCGATATCTTTACGCTGAATCTCAGTATTCAACTCTTTACGAGTCAGAATTCCGCGATGCTGAAGACTTTTAATATGCTGGCCAGCAATACCGACGTTGACAATCTTTACATCAACATTGGACTGTGCGCTGGCTTCTTCCACTGCCAGCATAATTGCCTGAACAGTTTTTTGAATATTGGAAACCACCCCGCGGGTAACCCCTGCTGATTCGGCTTTTCCCATACCCAAAATTTCAATCTTACCATGTTCGCTTCTACGTCCAACGGTAACGCAGATTTTAGTTGTTCCTATATCAAGGCCAACAACTATTGGTGAATTTTTGGCTGAAGCTGAGTTAATTTGATCCATATGCTTAATATTAATTTTTTGTTGATTCCTGATTTTCTAATTTTATACTATCGGTTAAGGGCCGACTTATTTCTGCAACTATTTTATTTGTATCGATTGTGTTCTTTTCGCAAACAATCTGATTGGCATATTTCAGATTTATTGATTTATATGTATCCCAGCCTACTTTAGGCATCGCCTTTTTGTAAAACACAAAAAGGTTTCTAAACTTGGTTTGCAAAGAATCTGCATTTCCAAGAATGATCTTATGATCTCCAACCCGTGGTACCATTTCAATATCTCCCTTCAAGTCGACAAAAAGCTGTTCGATCTGATTATCCCAAAGTGTATCAGTTTTTATAAACTGTGCCATCCTGTAAAGGTCTTTTGCAAGTTCAGAATTAAGTGTATCCACCTTACCTGAAAAATCCTCATCAATAAAACCATTTGCCACTAATACCTTCGCTGTAAAATTGTCTGAAAGAGGTATTTTCAATCCGTTTTGATCAATATAAAAATGAACATTTGCCATGTTTATTACCCTTAAAATGGGCTCTCTTTGTCTGATCTGCACATGTACAATTCCATCCATATCGGCATAAACTTTCGCGTATTCGATAAATGGATTATTTTTTAGCGAATTTTCCAGTTTATGGATATTTATATCATTTAAGTACCTTCCTACCAGTGCACCACCTGCTTCTAAAAGAATTCTATCCACTTCATCACGCTCAATAAAATTATAGCGTCCCGGAAGGATTACCTTAACATCCTTGCATTTCTGAGCTCCCTTTTCAACTTCAATAAAGCTCATTAACAGAACAAGCCCAGTCAGACTTCCAAGCCAGATAATCCCATATAAAATACCCTTCCAATTTATTCGATTAAGCATTCTGAAGTATAGTTTTCAAAGGTTCTATTAATGTATCAATATCTCCTGCACCAACTGTTAACAGTAATTCAGGCTTATTAGTACGCACATATTCTACAGCATCCTGTTTACTCAGGTTTTGTTTTGATTCAATCTTTACTTTATCCAAAATCATGGCTGATGTCACACCCTCTATTGGCAATTCTCTGGCAGGATAGATATCAAGTATGATCAGATCATCGACCAATCCCAAAACTTCAGCAAATCCATCTGCAAAATCTCTAGTACGGGTAAATAAATGAGGCTGAAAAATAGCTGTTAGTTTTTTGCCCGGATACAAACTTTTCACTGCATTAATACAGGCCCTTAACTCTTCCGGATGATGTGCATAATCATCAATATATGTGTGATTGATATCTTTAAACACATATTCGAACCGGCGTTTAACACCCAGAAAGCTTGCTAGGGCCGAAGGAATCTTTTCCGGATCAATTCCTAAATGCAAAGCAACTTCAATTGCTGCAACTGCATTTTCAATATTATGAAGTCCGGGTATGCCCAATTGAATATCTTCAATAATCAGATTAGCATTTTTAAAATCGAAGTAGAAGCTACCGTCCTGAATACGAACATTCACAGCTTGAATATCAGCTACAATATTCGCAGAATAAGTTTTCCCACCTCTCAGATCGAGTCCCTCCTTATAGATAAGCCTTCCACCTTCTTTAAGTTGGGATGTGAATTGCTTGAAGGATTCTACTAAATGCGATTTATCACCATAGATATCCAAATGATCAGCATCCATAGAAGTTACAATAGCGATATCCGGATGAAGAGTAAGGAATGAACGGTCGTATTCATCGGCCTCAACAACTAGGGTATTATTATCTCCAAAGAGCACATTTGAATTATAATTGGATGCAATTCCTCCGAGAAAAGCTGAACAATCGTATCCACTATGCTTAAGTACATGAGCAATGATACTGGAAGTAGTAGTTTTGCCATGGGTACCTGCCACAGCAATGGTATACATGCCCTTACTGATGATGCCTAGCACTTCAGAACGTTTCTTCATAGTAAATCCACGATTCTTGAAGTAATTCAGCACCCTGGAATTTGAGGGTATAGCAGGTGTATAAATAATTAATGTGGTTGGATCATTTTCCAGAAAGCTAACTTTAATACTATCTTCATCATCCAGAAAAACTACCGGAATACCTTCATTCCTCAAGTTATCAGTAAGTGGGGTACAAGTCTTATCGTAACCGCAAACCACGCAACCACGCTTCTTAAAATAACGAGCAAGGCCACTCATACCGATTCCACCGATTCCTACTAAATAAACTCTTTGTATATTCTCCAGTTCCATAGTATATTTTGCTATTTTGCTATTCTCAATACTTCTTTCGCTATAATTTTATCTGCATCAGGCAATTCCATTTTGCCAATATTTTCAGCCAATTCCTTGCACTTATTCTTATTTTCAATTAGTAGAAGTGCAATATCAAGCAGCTCCAGTTCGGCAACATCATCGCCAACAAGAATAGCAGCGTCTTTTTCTACCAATGCCAATGCATTCTTTGTCTGATGATCTTCTGCTACATTAGGTGATGGAACCAGAATAACTGGTTTCTTTACAGCACATAATTCAGCAATAGTTCCTGCACCGGCTCTTGAAATTACCAGGTCGCATGCCGCATAAGCCAGATCCATACGATGTAAGAACTCAAGCACTTTAATATTGGCATGTCCCTTTCCTGCCAGCTGATCTGTAACTGATTTATAATAATATTTACCTGTTTGCCATATCAACTGTACATCTGCAGCGATGATCTTTTCTAATCCGGCCAACATGCTTTTATTCAAAGTACCTGAACCCAGACTCCCCCCAGTCAATAAAATAGTTTTTTTAAGTGGTGAAATGCTCAAAAGTTCTGCTGCTGCAAATCGCTTATTTTCAATTTCAACAGCTTCCTTCCTTATAGGATTACCCGTGACCAATATCTTTGCTTTAGGAAAGAATTTATCCATTCCTTCAAAGGCCACGCAGATCACTGAAGCTTTTTTTCCCAGCCATTTATTTGTGATGCCTGCAAAGGAATTCTGTTCCTGTATCAAATAGGGAACCTTCATCTGTGAAGCAGCATATAACAAAGGACCTGAAGCATAACCACCAACACCTACTGCCACATCTGGCTTAAAATCTTTTAATATTTCTACGGACTTTAATACACTTCGTAAAAGCTTGAATGGTAATAACACATTCTTCAAAAGAGAACCTCGCTGAAATCCCTGAATATCTAAACCTATTATTTTATAGCCTGCTGCTGGAACTTTTTCCATTTCCATTCGACCATTAGCACCAACAAAAAGGATCTCCGTTTCCGGATCGATCTTTTTCAATGCATTGGCAATTGCAATAGCCGGGAAAATATGCCCACCAGTGCCGCCTCCGCTTATGATCACTCTTTTTGCCATTTTATTCATATTAACCAGGTTTTAAAAACCCTATTTATATATCATCAAGCCATTGCAGGAATCTCGCCAACAATAACCTTTTCCAAACTCTTTTCTTTCTTTTCATCATTGTCTCTACTTACACTAAGTATGATACCGAATGCCACACTTGTAAACAGAATTGATGTACCGCCCATACTAACCAAAGGAAGCGGAACACCAGTTACCGGACCCAATCCTACGGCTACGGCCATATTAGCGAAAGCTTGTATGGTCAGACTAAAACTTAATCCGGCAGCCAGCAATGCCCCAAATGCCTTGGGGCTCTGTGTCACAATCAAGACGCATCGGTATAGGAACACTAAATACAGAAGTACTAGTCCAACTCCACCAATCATGCCGTATTCTTCAATGATCAACGCGAACACAAAATCTGAATATGGGTGAGGTAAATAATTTCTTTGAGTACTATTTCCTGGGCCTTTCCCAAAAACACCACCTGTTGCAATGGCGATTTTGGCCTGATTTGCCTGAAATGATTTATCAGGATCAACACGTTCAGGATGTAAGAATGTTTCAATTCTTGAGATATAAGTTTTACGACGCGGACCCAGCAACATGACACCACTCAATAGAATAAGTCCGGCAAGACATACAATAGAAATCTGCTTAATACTTATCCGCCCTATGATGAGCAAAAGAATACTTACACCAAATAACATTAGTGCGGTTGAAAGATTAGCCAAAGCGATGAGCACAAACACTCCACAAACTGAACCCATGATAGGGAGGAATGCTTTTTTAACATCCTTTATATTTTCCTGCTTCCTGCTAAGGCTCCTAGCCAAAAAGGTAATCAGGGCCAGTTTGGCAAGATCTGAGGTTTGGAAAGTTTGATTGATGATAGGAATTGTTACCCAGCGACTAGCCTCATTCACATTTGCTCCAAATAACAAGGTATAAGCTAAAAGTGGAATGGTAATAACCATCAAAATCTTGCTGATGCCTGCATAATATCTGTAATCAAGAAGATGGGAGAAGTACATTAAAGCAATACCTCCGACGATCATCACAAGGTGCTTGATCAGAAATTGCTCGCTGGCAACTCCCTTTTTATAGGCAAGCGTTCCTGTGGCACTGTAAACAGCTAAAAGCGACCATACTGAAAGTAAGATCACAATGAGCCAGATCCAGCGATCACCCTTTGTTTTGCTAATTAGTCTTTCCATTTTTAGTTATCTGTTGTCTGTTGTCTGTTGTCTGTTGTCTGTTGTCTGGGGTATGAAGTCTGAGGTCTGAAAAAAGAATTAAATCTTAATTAGCACTTAACAGTCTTTAATCCTGGTTCTTGGCTCTTGGTTCTATTTTCTGTTGTCTGTTATCTGTTATCTGTTATCTGTTGTCTGTTATCTGTTGTTAGTTGGTTAGAGAATATTGCTTAAGTCTCGAGTTTTAAAGTTCTTTTACGGCTTTTTTAAACTGGTTTCCACGGTCTTCATAATTTTTAAACAAGTCAAAACTGGCACAAGCAGGCGATAAGAGAACTGTATTACCTTTTGCAGCTAAATGATAAGCGATCTGAACTGCTTCATTTGCTGAAAAAGTATTTACAATCACCTCTACATCATCTTCAAATGCTTCATGAATGCGCTTATTATCCTTACCAAGACAGACTATAGCCTTCACTTTTGATTTAACAAGATCTTTTAACATGTTATAATCATTGCCTTTATCTACCCCACCAAGGATAAGTACAACTTCTCCGGGCATACTTTCAAGTGCATACCAGGTAGAATTTACGTTAGTAGCCTTTGAATCATTGATAAAATCAATTCCTGATATACGGGCCACATGTTCAAGCCGATGTTCAATGTTTGTGAAACTTCCCATGCTTTCACGAATAGTTTCATTCCTTAATTCAAGCACTTTTGCTACTATGCCCGAAGCCATAGAATTGTAAATATTATGCTTACCCTGAAGAGCTAGATCTTTAATTGACATAGTAAATGATTCTTGGTTTTTATGGTGAAGGCTTATAATGATCTGGTCATCCTGAAGAAAGGCTCCCTGGTCAAGAATTTTCTGAATAGAAAAAGGAAAGATATCTGCATTGCTCTGATGTTTTAAAAGACCCTTCTGAGTTTCCTCGTCATCGGCACAATAAATAAACACATCTCCTTGTTTTTGATTTTGAATGATCCTGAATTTAGAGTCAGCATAATTCTCCATTTTATAGTCATACCTGTCTAAGTGGTCAGGTGTAATATTCAATAATACAGCAATATCAGCTCTGAAGTCATACATATTATCAAGCATAAAGCTGCTGATCTCCAAAACATAGTAATCAAAATTCTCGAATGCAACCTGACGTGCAAAGCTCTTTCCAATATTTCCCGCAAGGCCTATATTCAACCCTGCGTTCTTTAGGATATGATAAGTTAGCATTGTAGTGGTCGACTTTCCATTAGAACCTGTAATACAGATCATTTTTGCATTAGAGTAACGCCCGGCAAATTCGATCTCAGAAAGGATTGGGATATTATTTTCAATTAATTTTTTAATAATGGGAGTTTTATCAGGAATTCCAGGACTTTTTACAACTTCAGAGGCTGATAAAATACGTTCCTCAGAATGGCCATTTTCTTCAAAAGGAATTGCTGCATGCTCGAGATCTTTTTTATAATGATCTGCAATAGGACCAAAATCTGAAACGAACACTTCAAAACCTTCCTTCTGCGCCAGCAATGCTGCACCAACTCCACTTTCGCCGGCTCCAAGAATAACGATATACTTTTTCTTCCCCATTACCTAAGCTTTAAAGTCACGATCGTTAAAATTGCCAGCATAATTCCAACGATCCAGAACCGTATAACGATCTTGGCCTCATGATATCCTTTTTTCTGATAATGATGATGGAGTGGCGACATCAGAAAAATACGACGACCTTCACCGAACTTCTTTTTCGTGTATTTAAAGTAGGAGACCTGCATGATCACTGAAAGGTTCTCAACCAGAAATACTCCACATAATACAGGGATAAGAAGTTCTTTCCTGATCATGATCGCAAATGCAGCGATGATCCCACCGATTGCCAAGCTTCCAGTATCCCCCATAAATACCTGGGCAGGATAAGAATTATACCATAAAAAGCCTACACATGCTCCTACAAAAGCACCGGCAAAAATCACCAGCTCTCCTGAATAGGGGATATACATAATATTGAGGTAATCAGCAAAAATGGTATTTCCCGAAACATAAGCAAGAATGGCTAGCGTAATACCAATGATGGCCGATGTACCTGTTGCTAAGCCATCGATCCCATCCGTGAGATTTGCACCATTAGAAACTGCCGTTACAATAACGATTACAAAAAGCAGGAAAACAACTAGTGAATACTTCTCATACTGATCCCCAAAAACTGTAAGAACTTTGGCATAATCGAATTCATTATCCTTGTAAAAAGGCACATTGGTAATGGTAGATTTAATATCCTGAGTATAATAATATTGATCACCACGTTTATGAACATCCAATTTAGCCTGGACTTTTGTAGGTAGAGTAACCTGCTCTCTTACCACAATATCTGGGTGAAAATACATGGTCCATCCAATGATCAAAGCCAATCCAACCTGACCCATGATCTTAAAACGGCCAGCCAGTCCTTCTTTATCTTTTTTAAATACCTTAATATAATCATCAACAAACCCAATCGCTCCCATCCAGACAGTGGTGACAAGCATCAGAATGATATAAATATTATCGATCCGGGCAAATAAAAGGGTTGGAGCCAAAATTCCTAGAAGGATGATTAAACCACCCATAGTTGGTGTCCCTTGCTTTTGTATCTGGCCTTCAAGTCCGAGGTTTCTTACTGACTCTCCAACTTGTTTAGCGCGTAATATTCTGATCAAACGGCTACCATATACGGTTGTCAGAATGAGTGACAAGATCACAGCCATGCCGGTACGGAAGGATATAAACTGGAACAATCCTGCCCCGGGAATATCATAATGCTTGTCAAGCCAGGTAAATAAGTAATACAACATTAGCTTACCAGATTTAAAAATTCAGTTAATATTTCTTTATCATCAAATGGAAGCTTAACACCTCCGATATCCTGATATTTTTCATGCCCTTTACCGGCCACCACAATAATATCACCGGATTTTGCCAGATGGCAGGCCGTGCGAATGGCTTCTTTTCTGTCAGTGATAGAAAGTGCCTTTCTTTTATTCTGGGGCATAACACCTGCCTCCATATCTCTGATAATTTGCTCTGGAACCTCAGTTCGGGGGTTATCAGAGGTCAGTATTACTTTATCACTCCAATCACAAGCCACCTGTGCCATAAGCGGACGTTTCGCTTTATCTCTGTCGCCGCCACAACCTATCACGGTAATAACCTGCTCAGTACCTCTGCGGATATCCTGAATAGTGCTCAGCACATTCTGTACCGCATCCGGAGTATGTGCATAATCAACGATACCAATAATTCCTGAAGGAGATATCATATAATCAAATCGACCTTCAGCACCACTTAACCGACTTAATGAGGTTAAAACCTTTAATCTATCTTGTTCAAGCAAGAGGGCTGCTGAATAAACGGCAAGTAAATTATAGGCATTAAAGCTGCCAACCATTTTAAACCAAACCTCCTCACTATCAATATTTAGAAGTAAGCCACTGAAATGGTTTTCAATGATCTTTGCTTTAAAATCGGCGATATTCTTCAGGCCATAAGTTTTTTTATGAGCCTCCGAATTCTGAAGCATCACCATCCCATTTTTATCATCGATATTGGTTAATGCGAATGCCTTATTATTAAGATGATCAAAAAATCCTTTTTTTGCCTTTAAATAAGAGTCAAATGTTTTATGGAAATCCAAATGATCATGGGTAAGATTAGTAAATATTCCTCCAGTAAAATCGAGCCCTTCAATCCTCGATTGTGCAACAGCATGCGAACTAACTTCCATGAAGCAATAGTCACATCCGCTTTTCACCATATCATTCAGGAGACAGTTTAAAGCAATTGGATCGGGTGTAGTATGTGTAGCTGGAATGATCAGGTCATTGATCTGATTCTGAACTGTTGATAGCAATCCTGTTTTATAACCTAGATCACGGAACAATTGAAACAGAAGTGTAGCAATAGTTGTTTTTCCATTGGTACCAGTAACACCAACCAATTTTAGTTTTGCTGAAGGCTTGTCATAAAAATTAGAAGCGATGATACCTAAAGCCTTTGCTGAATTCTCAACCAGAA
>JBIIWE010000229.1:0-4702 GCA_044339075.1 Daejeonella sp.
CTTTTTTGCTATCGCAATCAGATATTCACGAGGACCAACTTTATAATCGATCACAGCTACTTTTGCTGTATTGCCCGACTCTTGCCTTATGCCAGCACTAATTATCGAGGCTTCTGTATAAGGTCTTTCTGTAGGGACTCTCAGGATTGTACCGATCTGTAAGGATCTGTTGCTGTTAAATTGTATCACTGATTGTGGCGTCACGTTATATTTCCGTGCAATTGAGTAATAGGTCTCTTTGGCTTCAACCTTATGAACTATATTTTTTTTACCGTTAAGATTTTCAACGCTTACAGAATCAATAGCAGCACTTGCAGTACATGCTAAAAGGGCAAAGGAAATTGATAACACTAAATGTCTCAGCATTTATCTGGTTTTAAAATTTGTGCAATTATACAAAATATGAAACGATTTCATTCTTATTTCGGATGTACAACAAACAGTTGTTCATAATAAAGAACGACTCAGGCTGTAGTTTTTGTATAGCCTCTATGATAATATCGTCAAGTAATAACCTATCATCCTGATAAACAACAAGTCGCTGCTGCATATTATTTTCGAATTTTTGATGAAATGATATTATGGATAGACCATTATTGATCAAAACAGAAATTTCTCCTACAATTTGGCCATGCTCAATAAAGCCTGGTAAAGTATATGTTTCATATAAATCAGGAAATAAGAGATCGCTATCCTCTGCATAAGGACTGTTTTCCTGCTTATTTATATTTTCTGCCTTCAGATGACCAATCCATGAATATTTTCTGGGATAAATTTTTGGATCATAAACCTGTAATCCTGATGGCAATGCCTGATTAAGAGTCAAATTGTATCGTTCCCACAAAATTTCACCATCGGTAATATTAACTGAGACCAATCCTTTACTTTCAGGACTTTCAAAATGCTCGTTAGCTGTTAATATTAGGTTATCCTGAGCGGTATAGGCAAGATTTAAATTCATGGGCTCTAAAAAAGTTCGCTCCTTAAAATATGACTTTCCTGTCTGAACATCTATAACAGTAAAGGCAACATTTCTGGATTCCAATTGACGACTTTCTACAGCCATATATCCTTTTTTTTCATGAATACGAATCTTCCATATCAATCCTTTGAATTTTTCGGAAAAAACTTGCTTCAATTCCTCTTTTTTAAATGTCATGAAATACAAAAGTACGTCAATTTATGCTACACCAATTTGGTATGAAAACATAAATATCTGAATTGAGGCAAGATATTTGTACTAATATTGTATAAATAAATAGAACTTTATGAATCCAAAAGAAATTAGTCTGACAGATAAAGAGGTAAAACCAGTGATTGATCACTTAAACGATCTATTGGCAAATTATCATATTCATTATCAAAAGCTCCGTGGTTGCCATTGGAACGTAAAAGGATTGCAATTTTTTACTCTTCATTTAAAATTTGAAGAGCTTTATACTAATGCTCAAGTTACAATTGATGCTCTTGCTGAGCGTATTCTTACACTTGGCAAATCTCCATACAGTACTTTTACAGAATATATTAAGGTTTCAGAATTAAAAGAGCTTGATACCATAGGAATGATAGATACGGATATGGTTTTAGCGATCTTGGATGATTTTAGTAAGCTTATTGAAATGGAACGATTACTAATGAGGATGACCTCTGAAATTGGTGATGATGGAACGAATGACCTTATTAATTCGTTCATGCAGTTTAAAGAAAAGAATAATTGGATGCTTCGTTCCTTTGTAGGAAAAAGTTAGTTTTTAAACTAAATATCAAAAAAAAATCCGCTCGAAGGCGGTTTTTTTTTGATTAAAACCTTCTCCCAATTGTAAGGAAAACATTGTTTCTAGTATTCTTTATTGAGGCCATTGGACTATTGCCAGGGTTCAAAGTGTATGGTTTAATGTCAGAATTATATACAATTTGCTGATAGGTCATATCTACATATACGTTGTTAAAACGATAACCCATGCCTCCACTATAAGTACTGATCTTAAACCTGTCATTATCTAGCGCTTTATATGGATTACCCTGCACACCATATCCTGCTCTTAGCATTAATTTATCGATCTTGTATTCTGCACCCAAGCGATAGTTTATTGCGCTTTTATAATTGTTCAATATTTCTCTGTTATTATCTAAAATTACTTCAGGATCGTCGTAATTTTGTGCTGTAGAAAAATTTATTGTGGAGTAATCTACATAATCAACATCGGCAGATATAAATCCCTGGTTATTTATAAATATTCCAATACCCCCACTGATCTTAAGAGGTGTCCTTAGATTGTAAACAAAATCATAAGTCTCATCATTGTTCAAAAATTGAGAATCCACTCTGTTTTTTCCATATTTTGTATCAAGACCTTCAGAATAGCTATCGTCTATTGTATACCAAGTTGGTGATTCGATTGTTGCACCTAAACGTACGGTTGGTATGGGTCTGTATATTGCTCCTAATTTTGCGTTAATTCCTGAACCTTTAGTAATCTGAGATTGCCTATAGGACATGTCATAATCATTTTTTTCTGTTACATTAAATCCTTTTTCCTTATAATTTGAATTGGAAGTGTAATTGATACTCGCTATTCCAATACTGGCACCAATGTAAAATTGATTGCTGTAGTTGGCCCCAAATGCAAAATTTAATTCTCCCTGCGAACCTGTTCTTAAGTCATTTTTAGTCTGAACATTATTCACATCTGTTTCCGGAAAATACTGACCGTTCCCTCTATTATAACCAATCAAATAATTGTCATAAGCCATTCTTTCCAAGCTTCCAGAAGGTAAGGAGTTAGGAGCACCATAATTTATGGTGGCTAATTGGGCATAATAATCTGCAATAGAGGTTTGGCTATTTGTACCTGAGAAGAGGATATTATTTCCGAAAGCCTTCGTTCTATTGTATCCAAGTCCAAAGTTAAAACTGATCCATCCTTCATCTAGTTTAGCGCCTTTGGGTTTTGATACAGTTGAATTCCACACAACTGCTGCATGAGCTAGACCTAACTGATCTTTTTTCCCAATAGTAGTCTTTCCAAGATATGAAGCGTCTGCATTAAAACTATTGAATTCTGGTGTGAAACTAAATTCTGATTTTGTAAATAATCCAATTCCAGCAGGATTGCTCCCAATAGAACTTAAATCACCACCCACTCCGGTTTGTGCACCAATAGCTTTAAATCTGGCAGTACTGCTTGATTGTGTTTGCGAAAAACGTAAAGCATCGGCAGAATACTGGGCATGTAATTCTCCTGTGGCAGCCACTATGGCTGCCATAGATAATAAAATTCTGAATCTCATAAGGGTTTCTCTGTATCTTAATTTCCTCTTGAAGGGCGGGATGATGAACTGCCGCCTCCATTATTATTTGATGGCGCAGGATTTGACCTTGACCCTGAACCTGAATCCTGTCTTTGTGGTGGCGCCGTATATATTCGTTCAGGTTGTGAAACTCTTTGTGGCGGACTTTGGTTCACTCTGTCAGGTTTAGCAACAGGTTGGGTTTTTGTACCTGAAGTAGCATTTGGTTGAACCTGGTCTCCATAACGCTCAGCTCTTCCTCTTGAAATGATATTTCCTTTTGGATCCTTGTAGATGACTCCTCCTGGTCCACCAATTACAGAACCTCTGTCAATTGTTAAATTATCTGTACTTCTTGATGGTCTGGAACGATAATTTGGAGAGTTAAAGGCAGGACTACTGTAAATTCCGCTATAATTTCCGCCGTAATATCCGTTTCCGTTCCCATATCCATAAGAATTAAAGGAATTATTATAGGAGTAAGGGCCCCAGAAATTTGACCCGTAACCATAATTATAACCATAGTTTCTCCATGGGTTATAATTGTAAGCCCCAAAACCTAATCCAATACCAATGTTAAATGAAGAACCTCCAAAATAACTACTTGGAAAGTAGGAATTAGTGAAAAAAGGATCGTAATTATTACCATATAAACTATTATAATAGCCTAAGGATGGGGCATAAGTCCTGAAACGGTTAAAACGAGAAGTATAATCGTTATAATATCCGTAGTTACTGTATGAATCTCCATATATTTCATCATCTGTAACGTAATCGCTACTTCTTGTATCCTCTTTCTTTGCAAATACTACCGGATCGATTTCTCTGGCTTTTGCAATGGAATAATATACATCGTCATTCGGATCGTTCAGCTGAGCTGTTTTGGTGCTTGCGCATGAACCCAGGAAAAAAATAGATGCGATTACTAGTAATTGAATGAATTTCTTTTTCATAATGATTGTCATTAATAGAAATTAAACGAATAATATAAGGACGATAGTATCTGAGTAATGGTTGCATTGCAAAATATTATAATACATCATCTAGTTTTATAACTTTGCTGAAATGTTTATTTGATTAAATATACGTAATTTTTTGAGACTTAAATAAGATGAGTAAGGGTTTAACAAGCAGAGAAGAGGATTATTCCCAATGGTATAATGAACTTGTGGGTAAGGCAGACATGGCTGAACATTCTGCGGTGAGAGGTTGTATGGTCATAAAGCCTTATGGCTATGCGATTTGGGAAAATATGCAAGCGGCTTTAGACAAAATGTTTAAGGACACAGGTCACAGTAATGCTTATTTTCCATTATTCATTCCTAAGTCATTTTTTTCAAAAGAGGCTTCCCATGTGGAGGGATTTGCAACTGAGTGTGCTGTTGTAACACATTACCGATTAAAAAATGAT
>JBIIWE010000228.1:0-4702 GCA_044339075.1 Daejeonella sp.
ATACATCAGGGATATTATTTGAAATCATATAGGTAGTCAACCTTTGTCCAAAAGGGTTATCATGTGCACCTGCATGCCAAATTGAAACTTTGTCTGCTTGCCAGGTTTCTTTAGGGCCTACTGTTACTGCCTGAGTTGGGATGGAAGGAGCATTTCCTCCACAATGCAACCTAGAATTCTGTGCAATTGTAATCGGGTGCAAGTCAAGAACACGGGTAGTTAGTTGTTTGTACTCTTCAACTGTTGGCGGGTTATCAATATATTTTCCTTCACGCATCGGTGGCTCGTTAAATGCCCAGTGTTTCACATCTCCTTGTCCACCCTGCATAATCGCACATTTAGCTTTCGTCCAGCTATTAATGTACTTGGCGGTATCAGCTTGTGCAAAATGCAAATTCTCATCCGGCATCACTAAATCTTTACGAATTCTATTCAGACATAATGATTTGAAAGTTCTTTTAAAAGATAAAGGATGATCTTCGGATACTTCTTTTCCATCAATTACCCATTCATCCATACACCAAAAATGAGCATGTTTAAGAGACAATCCCAATTCATTTACAAGCATTGCAACTAGGGGCAACTGCTCAGTCGGACCAATCGGGCCGCATATACCTAAGGGATTGCTAGCAGTAGCTGATTTCCATGTACTTACATACTCCATTGCTTCTGCTAAATAAAACTCTTCAATGGTATCATAAAAAATAACTTTGAATCCTGGTCTTGACATAGCGATCATTTCCTCAGGTGTCAAGGATGCAATTTTATCTGTTACTTTCTGACCTAAATCCAAGGTGGTATAATCCCACCAACCCGGAGCAATAGAACTAATTTTACGCATAATATTCTTTTAAAATTGTTATAGTATTTTGTTTTTTAATATTTTTTATTCGAATTTGTAATCTTCATTTGTTAAATAACATGCTCCCAGTTCTTTCAAAGGATCAAATCCACCTTCTGAGAAGCCAAAATGCAGGTGTCTCCTCCATCCTTCAGCATGTTCAAAGCGATTGGACATGCTTCCAACTGCTAAAGAGAAATTTTCCATTGACTTGACATAGGAATTCATTTTCTGACTGTCTTCCAGCCAATTCTGCTGACTTTTATGAGCCTCCAGAGCTTCACGCTTAGTGGCATGTACAGCGCTGGTATCTATAAAAATCTCAGGAATTACCTTCCGTCGCAAAGGGTCTAAAAGTGAATGAGGTAGGGCATGGTAAACGGCACAATCGTAATTATTTACAGCAGCATGATCAGCAGGAAAATTAGGAACACCACGAATAAAAGCAGCTGTAACTGCCAAACGACTGGCATTCATATGGTCTTCCATATAATCAGATGGCGAATGAGTTAAGATCACCGAGGGTTTAACCATACGGATAACTCCCGTTAACTTTCTGAGCAATTCAAGTTCATAGATGATCTCAAAATCATTGCAAATCGGGCCATGGAATTGGGCCCCCAAAATATCTGCAGCATTTTGGGCTTCCTTCAACCTTATTTCAGTGGTAGTTAAAGAATCATATTCTATACTCCCACAATTTCCGGTTGAAAGATTCATATAATGGATCTCATAGCCTTGATTCTTCAATAAGACCAATGTTCCGGCCATCATGAATTCAATATCATCAGGATGTGCGGCTACGGCCAGTGCTGTCTTCTTCATTAAGCCCTATTCAAATAATATTATAATCTCACTGGTTTACCAGTTGCAGCTGATTTGTCAGCGGCAAAAATGATCTCATGAGTTTTTATTCCGTCACTCAAGCTTGTAAGAGGCATGTCAACTCCTTCAAGAAGACATTCGAAAAACTTATCAAACTGTGCCTGATAAGGGTGATCTGCTACATCTCCGGTATCGAGCATTTTCATTGCCAATGAACTCCATAAATGATGGTCAGTCCCGAGTTTCTCAGAGTGAAACTTATCGTCCAGCAGACTTCCTTCACTGCCGAAAAGATGGGTATGGAAATAGTAAGGTTGAATACAATCAATAATAGCTGAAGATTTACCAACTCTGCCATCTTTGAATTTGAATATACTTACCCTGCTGGTAGTATATTCATAAGCCTGAAAAATTGGATTTTTAGATTTGGTTTCATAGCTGGTAACTTCCTCAACATCAGTTCCCATGAATAAAAGCATAGCATCCAATGCATGGCAACCCGCTGTAAGAATAGAGCTACCACCTTTATCCTTTTTAATATTCCAATGGTACTGACCATACCATGGACCAAGTCCGTGGAGGTAATCAACCTCAGCATAATGAATATCTCCAATTAAACCAGTATCCACAAGTGCTTTAGTAACCATAAATTGGTTAGAATAGCGGCATTCGAAACAGATACAAACCTTAACTCCTGCCTTTTTAACTTCAGACTCAATCAGTAAACAGTCTTCCCATGAAAGTGCCATAGGCTTCTCAAGAATAATATGTTTACCAGCTCTGGCAGCGGCAACCGCCTGGGCAGCATGCTGATCAGAATAACTTGTAATTGACACTGCGTCAATACTCTTATCTGATAACATTGCGTTTAAATCGGTATAGGTTTTGATCGGAGAACCCCATTTTTCACTTTCAGCAGCATCATCATGGGGGCGCGATGAATAAATCGCTGTGACCTGAGCATTTGGACTTTTATTGATAGCTGTGATGTGTGCAGTAGCAACCCAGCTATACCCAATTATACCTACATTATACTTTTTCATAAATGCTTAATGTTAAAAAAAATAGAAATTGTTATTTAATTAGAATGATAAAAGATTATGATTAATTCGCCTTTGCTAGTACACTTGCTAGAGTAACAGGAACTCCACCAAGCCTTTTGCTTTCATCAGCCGCTTCCATAAAAGCATAGATCTCAAGTGTTTCAGCGAGATCAACAGGAGATTTTAGGGTACGAAAGAATTCTGCAACCGGAACTAGTAATCGACGGTAACCTTCAAATGTCCCAACATTGGCTATCCCTTTTTCTCCAAAAGCTGTTCCTCCATAACCTCTGCTTCCGGCCCTCAAGCCTCTGAATACTCCAATTCGACCACCTTCCCAGGTACCAACAATAACATCAGATCCATCAGTATGAGTACGGGTAACCTGTTGACAACCAACACCTCCCATAATTGTAAATAATGACTCAACGCCATGTATTCCATACCAATACATATCAGTATGAGAGGCCTGTAATGAGGCAGGGCTATAAGCCTCAGCGCCCAGAACTTTACCTACTTTCCCATTCCGAATTTCCTGGGCTCCGCTCACATATCGCAGCGATGATGAAGAAAAAACAGGCACCTTATATTTTTTAGCAGCATTCAATATTTGCACAACTTCCTTTAAGTTCGCTCCGATTGGTTTATCGATAAATACTGGTTTACCAGCTTTGAAAACGGGCATTAACTGCTCTAAATGTGGCCTGCCGTCATTGGTTTCAAGCATCACAACATCCGACATTGCAAGCATCTTCTCTACAGAATCAACCAGTTCAATACCGCGTGCTTTAGCCTTAACTGCCCAATCAGCGAGCATCTCCGCTTTAAATTCTACATCGGGATTTCCTTTTGGATGATAGATAGCAACAACCCTAAAACCACTGATATCCGCATCGGTTACTTCTGCATTTAGCATTTCTGAAAAAGCTTCCGCATGAACAGATAATCCAATAATACCTACTCTGATCTTTTTCTGAGAAACATCATTGGCAAATAACATTTGTGACATACTGGTCATTCCAAGACCTATTCCAGCTAAAGCTGCGGTTCTAATGAAATCACGACGTTGACTTCTTTTTTTCATTTTTAAAAGGATTTAAAGCGAAATCAAATTTCACATTATTAGATATATTAATCAAATACTCCTATTTAAATTAATGATACTATTTTCTATTAATTTATCGGAATAGAAGATTGTATCATTTTGTACAATTAAAGTTAATGCTTAGAAATAAATTAAGCAATTCAACTATGTTGTCTTGCTTAATCTCAACGAAATTAAAAACGCGTAATCTCCAAGAAATACATATCCAATATGATTCTGGTTCAAATCAGATGATTGATCCAAAGCAGAATCTTTAGCACATTACTTTTTGTCGCGTGCAATACCTAAAGCAATCCGAAAACCGTCACGGGAATCGGAATAGCTTATTCCCTGCAGCCCCAGGCGAACCGCAACTCGGGCATTACCTGGAACGTCATAATAATTGCCGCTACGACAAACTGGTTTATAATACTGATCAGTAAAAAGAGGCTCCTCATGGCCACCTTTTGGATCAAAATGATCTAGTACAATTTCCCATACACCGCCACACATATCCGCTAGTCCGAAACCGTTTCTGCCCTTTTCTCCAAACTGATCTACAGGTGAGACGAAGGCAAAACCATCGCTCCAGGGTGCTTTGGCTAATGGCCAGGTCTTGTTACGCCCAGGCAGAAAGTCAATAGCAGAAATGTTCAAACGGCCTTCCCCTTCACTTAGTTCATTACCCCACCAGAAATAGGTATCTTCAAGACCACCCCTTGCTGCATATTCCCATTCTGCTTCTGTTGGCAGACGATATTCCAGTCCTTTTGGTAAGCGGCCTGCTGCCCTCTCCCGCTTTGTTAGCCATTCGCAAAATGCTTTACCATCATTCCAGCTTACACAAACTACCGGATATTCATCTCTAAGCGGGAAACCAAAATTCGGATCGCGCCAGCTCTTACCCTT
>JBIIWE010000230.1:0-4683 GCA_044339075.1 Daejeonella sp.
TTACTCAGCATCTAAAGCAGCTGTCATTGGTATGACCAAGGTACAGGGGAAGGAATATGCCGAAAATGGTATTACTGTTAATGCCCTTGCTCCTGCAGTCATCAGAACAGCAATGGTGGAGGGATTACCTGAACAACAGGTTAAATACATGACCGACAAAATTCCAATGAAACGCTGTGGAACTCTTGAAGAAGCAGCTGATACAGCCGCATTTATTGTTTCTCCTGAAGCAAGTTTTTCAACTGCCTTTACTTTTGATCTTTCTGGGGGAAGAGCAACATATTAATCCAAATGATATTAATAAACTAAATATAAGGAGGGTAGGTTCGGGTTTTTCCTGAATAAACTCTCCTTGAAATCTTAATCTTAAAATTTTCAATTATGTTCTGGGATCAACTTTCATCAAAGCAAATTGCAGCACTGGATAAACAAATTCCTGTGCTTTTAAACATTGCGGCAATTGAACAACATGGAGCTCATTTACCTGTAGCTACCGACCGACTAATTGGTGAATACTTTTCCGGGTTATTGAATAAGGAAATTGAGGATAAGGTTTTGATACTTCCAATTGTAGCGGTAGGGTGTTCTGATCACCATATGGACTTTAGTGGAACACTGAGTCTGAGCCATAATACGTTTGCGGCTGTTGTAAAAGAAATGATCCAATCAGTGCTGCATCATGGATTTTATAATATTATTTTGCTGAATAGTCACGGTGGAAATCAGGGTATTATGCAGGTCATTATTGAACAGCTAGGATTTGCGAACCCCAATGCTCATATCCTTGGTGCTTCCTGGTGGAATGTAGCAAAAGAAGAACTTTTGAAAATTACAGAAACGGGTCCGGGCGGAACTGGTCATGCCTGCGAATTTGAGACTTCTTTGATGAAAGTTATCGCTCCGCAATTGGTTCATGATTCCCTCATCAAACAGGGAGCTAATGTATGGGCATTTCCTTCTGTTGATGGCGATCTGTTAACTGGCCCCAAAGTTTCTTTTTATCGTACAATGAAAGAGTTGACACCCAATGGTGTTTACGGTGATCCGACTAAATCATCTGTAGAAAAAGGACTGCAGATTGGTTCTTCTGTTACTAAAGCCTTAAAAGGTCTGGTTTTAGAGATGTATTCTCTTAAGGATAGAAAATACATCTCATAATAACCAGGTATTTTACTCCTCTGATTTGTTTTTTAAAGCCATTAATAGGGTATAAGCTCCTTTAATCACTAGCTCTTTTCCTGTGAATTTATCTTTATTCAAAACTTCAATAAACCCCTTTTCTCTTGTTCCGGTTTCAGCAGGAACCATTTCGTACACTTTAGTGGTTTTTTGAATGAAAACATAATCTTTGCCTTCGAAATTCACAATTGCTTCTTCAGCAATTGCTAGGGTATTATTGCTTTTTACTTCAATTTCGGCGTTCATATACATACCTGGAGCCAGGTTTTTATCTGCATTTTCAAAATGGCAATGTACTTCCGCAGTCCCTTCAGCTGAAAGATCTCTGCTGATCAGGCTGATCTCTCCTGCATATTTTTTGTCCGGTTGATTATTGGTATAAGCTATTATTTTCTGACCCATTGAAAGCTTATTCAAATCTTTTTCGAATATTTTGAGGTTTAAATGAATGGATGTAGGGTCGATAAGCTCAAAAAGCACATCTGATGGGTTGACGAATTTTCCAATATTGACATTAACCTTTGATACGAATCCATTGATCGGTGAAAATACCGGAATGGTTCTTGAAATAGTACTCTCAGATATTGATCCCGGATTGATATTAACCATTCTTAGCTTTTGTTCTAAAGAGCTCAAAGAAATTCGTTGAGTATGGTACTCCATCTCAATTTGCTGGAATACTTTATCACTACTTGCCTTACTTGCATTTAACTCTTTCTGACGATCAAATTCAGCTTTGCTGAAAACTAATCTGGCTTTTGTAGTTAGGTAGTCTTGCTGTAGTTGTATATACTGCTGGTCTTCAATAACCGCAATAACTTCACCTCTTCGAATTTTTAAGCCTGGTAATAACTTGGTCGATTTTAAATATCCTCCCAAAGGAATACTGACTGAAATCATGTTTTGAGGTGGCACATCAACAGTTCCATTTGTAATGATCACTGAGGATAATGCTTTTTCCTCAAGTTTAGCTATTACAAGTCCCGCAGACTTAAATTGTGCATCGCTTAGTGAGACTAAATTTTTATTAACATCACTAACTTCTGTTACTACTTCTTGTTTAGTACTTGTTCCGCATGCTGTAATCAGAAATGCGAAAGTTAAAATGAATATATTTTTCATTTGAATATAAATTTTATAATTAGGTTCATACTGAATAATGAATCAGCATTTGTTTTATTTTTCTTTAGAATTCAGGTAATTGAGATTGATAATACTTTCATTCAGTAATTTAATGATATCAAGATGGTTGTTCTTAATTACAATTGCTTGATTGTTTAGCATGACCCATTCTAAATAATTTATTTCGCCGTTAATAAATTGTTTGTCAGCTGTTTGCCTGATGATATTTGCCTCTGGTATAGAAGTTTCCTCATAATAGGTCAGAGCTCCCAGATAGGTTTCATATTGTGAACGTGCACTTTGATAGTATGTTTCCAAAGAGCTTAGCTGAGTTTGATAATTGTTTTCTGCTATCTTTTCTGATAATGCAGAAGCATTTACTTTTGCCTTTTGCGAAGATGTGAACACCGGTATTCCAATGCCGATATAAGCTGCGCCAAATCGTTTGGAAGATGGGTAATAAACGTCATTAGCGCCTGTCCCTTTTATACTTGAATTGAAATATCCCAGGTTAAGTTCAGGTAGAAATCTTGATTTTTCAAGTTTGGAATTCGCTGATGCAATTAATTTTTGTTGATCTGACATTTTTAACAATGGATGCTCGGCTAAAATTGGCCTATCCTTTGAATTGGATAGATTTATTTTTGATCCAATGGCTTCAGGCTCTGTCTTGATTCCTGTATTCAGTACCAGTTGGAACTGTAGCTTTGCAATTTCAATTTCCTCCTGCAGTGATTTGAGCTGCAGAAAAATACCTCCTCTTTGCGTTTTAGCAGTAGCTCTTTCCAGAATATTACTTTCTCCGGTTTTGAATCGGAGTTCTGCTTTAGTCAAAAAGCCTGAATAGATGCTGTCTGCCTGAATCAATAGTTTCTCTTTTTCTTTTAGAATGAGGATTGAATAAAAGATCTGTGTAACAGTTCGTCTGATATCAGCTTCTTTTAAAGAAATACTCAATACAGATGCTTTCCATTCTTCATTCAATAATTTCTTTTGATTGGAATAAACTGTTGGGAAACTAAAAGATTGAGATAATCCAAATCTAGTATCAGAATAGATACTATTGATCTGCCCAAACTCAGAACTAAGAGTAGCCTGGGGAATATTTGCAGAGGTTTTGATCAGTTTTTGCTGATATTCAGATTTTAACTGTTCATTTTTAACAGCTCGGTTATTTTTCAGGGCTGTATCAATTGCTGCCTGTAAACCGATCTTTTCCTGTGCATTCACATTACTGAAGGCTGTAAAACACAGGATCAGCACAACTGCTACACTGTTTTTGGAAGTTTTTGTGCTTGCTGAACCCTCAAAAAGTATGTAAAGTATAGGTAATACAAAGAGGGTTAGCAAAGTTGCAATCATTAATCCTCCGATTACAACTGTAGCCAATGGTTTTTGAACCTCAGCCCCGGCACCGCTACTTAATGCCATAGGTAAAAAACCTAATGAGGCTACAAATGCGGTCATTAATACCGGACGCAAACGGATCTTTGTGCCCATTATAACAATCCTTCTAAGGTCTGTTTGCCCTGAAGCTTTGAGCCTGTTAAATTCAGCAATAAGAACAATTCCATTTAAAACAGCAACACCAAAAAGAGCAATAAATCCTATTCCTGCGCTAATGCTGAAAGGCATACCCCTAAGTGCCAGAAAGTAAATGCCTCCAATGGCAGATAATGGAATGGCTGTATAGATTATTAAACCTTGTTTAACTGAATTGAATGCAAAGAATAATAGTATAAATATTAATAGGAGGGATATAGGTACGGCAATCATCAGCCTTTTTTTAGCTGCATTCAGATTTTCAAATGCTCCTCCATAAGTTACATAATAACCTGTTGGTAACTTCACTCGCTCATTTATTTTCATTTGCAATTCATTAACAATACTTTGAACATCGCGGCCACGTACATTAAATCCAACCACAATTCTGCGCTTAGCATCCTCACGCTGTATTTGATTTGGTCCGTTTTTTATGTCAACTAATGCTAATTGGTTTAATGGAATAGTGGTCCCTTGAGGAGTTGGAATCAATAAATTTTTAACATCCTCCAGATTCTTTCTTTTATCCATGTTTAACTTGACCATCAAATCGAAGCGCTTTTCTCCTTCAAATACTAGACCTGAGCTTTGTCCCGCGAATGCCGTATTAACTACTCTGTTGATATCAGCTATATTTAAATTGTATTGAGCAATCGCATCCCGGTTATATTCAATCACGATCTGTGGCATCCCGGTCACCGGTTCAACGAAAAGATCCTGGCTGCCTTCAACTTCATTCACGATTTTACCCAATGATTCGGCATAATGCGCCAGAGTATCTAGGTCTTCACCAAAAATTTTCAATACAACATCCTGCCTAGCACCAGTCATTAATTCATT
>JBIIWE010000232.1:0-4675 GCA_044339075.1 Daejeonella sp.
CATATTGTTTCAGAAATACTTTCATCACATCGAAGGCTCTATCTGTTCTGACTAAATCAAACCATCGTAAGTTTTCAAATGCAAATTCACGACGCCTTTCATCTTCAATCCATAGTCTGAAACTCTGTTGGTTGGGCACATTTGAAGCAGTTCTTGGGATTAGTCCTGCTCTGTTACGGACATTATTCAGGATTGCAAATGCTTCGCCAACAGAACTATATGAAGTCTCATTAATAGATTCTGCATACATCATCAGCACATCGGTATATGATAAAGCTATCCAGTCGATATCCCAGTCGTTACTCCCTGCTACTGGACCATTTTGGTATTTTTTTGAAGTAGGAAGTGTAGCTATAGTTTGCCCTGATTTATTAAGCCAACTCGACAAGATCGAAGTGTTTTTTCTTAAATCACCGGATTCAAAGCTATTTACTAAGTCATTTGAAAGAAATAAGTTAAAAGGAGAACCTCCAAAGGGCAATCCCCCGAGTGCCGTACTTACCGGCGAAATGTCGTTGGAAGCATTTCTGGTAGGGAATGGGTTTCCATTTCCACCTTGGCCTGATTTGAAAAGTATCGAAAATACTTGCTGCTTTCCACCCTCAAAGGCATAATTATAATTGTCTTCATATTTGGGGAAGAAATTAAACTGACCAGAATCCATGATCTCTTTAAATAATTGACTTGCTTTGCTCCATTCATTCTTCTTAAGTGGATAGCCACTTCTAAATAAATAAACCTTCCCAAGATAACCTTTAGCTGCCCATTTGGTAGCCCTTCCCTGGTTAGCCGTAACATTCGAAGCCGGAAGGAGCTCTGCTGCTTCAGTAAGGTCTTGCACTATCAATCCATAAACTTCATCCACTGTAGATCGATTTATGCTGTAACTCTCTTCAATAGTAATCGGAGCTTTGATCAAAGGTACGCCGCCATATAATCGCACCATATCAAAATAAAACAATGCACGTAAGAATTTAGCTTCAGCTTGATACTGTTTCTTCTTAACATCATCCATTTGAATTGCTCCAATTTCGGCCAATATTTTATTGCAGCGATATATATAATTGTAATAGTTCGACCATGTTGTGTATAGAACAGGCAGGTCAGGTGAGACCTCGAAACGCGAGATATTTCCATCATTGTAGGCCTGTCCCTGGAAAGTATTGTCACTTCGCGATTCTGTCAACATGTAAGAGCCTTCCGACGTTACCCATGCACTCCTTAATCCATTATAGCCCCCCAAAAGTGCCTGGTTAATGTGAGTTTCGGTCAGGTAAAATGATTCTGTACTTTTAGCCGAAATAGGAACCAGGTCCAATTTTTTACATCCCGATAGAATAATCAGTAAAATGCAGAAAAACAATATTAACTTTTTCATAATATTAAAATTTTAGATTTAATCCTAGTGTAAATGTTCTTGCAAGCGGGTAAGTAGCATCAAAATCTACACCCGGAACGGTATTGGTGTTTGAAAAGGTTCCTGTTTGAGGATTTTTATTATAGTGATCATGCATAAACACATTATCGATGCTGGTGTATATTCTAAGATCACTGATAGCATTAGTTTTGCTAAACAGTTTAGAAGGAACCCTGTACCCTAATGCAGCAGTACGAATTCTCCAATAATCGGCACTTCTCAGCCAAAAAGTTGAAGGGGTTGTAAGGTTTGCAGTAACTGCTGCCCTTGGAACCCAGCCATTTCCGGGGTTTGATGGGGATTGCCACCTTTCTCTCCAATATCCATCAACATTACCTCTGGATTGTCCAGTCTGATTTGCGGCTATATTAAGTAACTTATTTCCCCATTGTCCATCCATCGAAACAGTAAAATCAAAATTCTGGTAGGAGAAAGAGTTTTGGAGGCCCCAGAAATACTTGGGGTTATTATTACCGACGATCTTTTTATCTGAGTTATTAATAACTCCATCACCGTTGATATCTCTGTATTTTATATCCCCAACGTTCTGAACACGATATTTTGGATTACTATCTAAATCTTTCTGATCAACGAATACACCAGCCTGTTCAAACATATAATAGCTTCCTATTGGAGATCCAATTGTTGTTATGGTAACAGGATATCCTGAAACGCTTCCAAATATTGGTGATCCATCACGACCTAAAGCAGTAACTTTATTTTCATTATGGGAGATATTGAAAGATGTATTCCACTTGAACTTACCAGCTAAATTCACTGTATTCAGCTCCAACTCGACTCCTTTATTTCTGATAGAACCTATGTTAACCAAAGCGTTAGAAAATCCAGAAATTGCTGGAACGGGAACATTCAAGAGAAGGTCATTTACGTCTGCTCTATAATAATCAAAGCTCGCGCCGATTCTATTATTAAAAACGCTAATATCAAATCCAATATCAAACGTATACGTTTTCTCCCATCCCAGATCAATATTACTGAACGACCCCGGACTGAATCCAGGATTAACAATCTGGCTACCACCTAATACATAGTTAGATGCAGCTAAAGAACCTATGGCCGAATAGTTGCCGATATTATTATTACCAGCAGCACCATAGCTCGCACGGAGCTTAAGCTCAGAAATGAAATCAATTTCCTTCATAAAATCCTCCTGTCCAACTCTCCAGCCTATGGAGGCTGCAGGAAACCATCCCCAGCGATTATTAGAGCCAAAACGTGAACTTCCATCGCGCCGGATGCTTGCGGTAAATAAATACTTCTCGTCCCATGACGTACTTACCCTACTTAAGAATGACATTAAACTCCATTCAGTGCCATTTGATTGACCAGAAAACAAGGTCGTACCCGCATTCAAAGTTCGGATTTCATCATCCGGAAAGCCTCGTTTTTCAAGACCCGAAGTAAAAAACTCTTCTTGTTGATATGTAAATCCGGCAAGCGCATTCACACTCAATTTGTTTCTTTCAATGTTATAGGTTAATATATTCTCACTTAAATAATTTTCCAAAGAATTCGCTCCAACATTTCCCAAACTACCAACCCCTCTATTTACATTATTTGGTTTATAATATTGATTGAAATCGTTAACAATGTCGGTCCCGAATGACGTACGGAAACGTAAATTTTCTGCCAGATCAATTGTGGAATAAATATTGGCAAGGATATTCTTGCTTTTAATGTTATTTGAAATCTCTGTTGCCAATGCTATTGGGTTAAGATAAAAAGCGGCATGATAAGGATAATAACCACCATCTTGAGTTTGCTGGTTAAGACCAATAATTGGAGCCACTCGTGCAGAACGACTTACGGGTCCCCCATTGCCATCACCATCAGAATCATTTTTAATAACAGAGTTTGCAGATAAATTCAATCCAAGATTTACACGATTCCCGATCTTTGTTTCGACGTTTGTACGGAACGACATTCTTTTATAATCGGATCCAAGTATGATCCCCTCCTGGTCAAAAAAGTTTCCGGAAACAAAATACTTGACCGTTTCGTTAGATCCTGAAGCTGATAACTGATGGTTTTGAATAATTGCATTTCTGGATATTAATTTTTGCCAGTCATTATTCGGGAAAGATGTTGGATCGGTTAACCATTTAGGATCGATCCAGTAGTTTGCATTTGAACGAACATTATTAGGATCGGAAACTTTACCACCTTGCAGAGCCCAGGTATTATTCCTTTCCTCGATAGCAAAACTAAGATACTCATCGCGATCTAACACATCCACCTTACTGAAACGATCTGCTATTCCTAAATAACTATCAAACTGTAGTTGCGGCTTACCAGCCTTTCCAGACTTAGTGGTTACCAAAACTACACCACTGGATCCACGCGAGCCGTAAATCGCTGCTGATGAAGCATCTTTCAAGACTTCAATAGACTCGATATCATTCGGATTAATATTGTCTAATCCTGAACTGATTGGGTAACCGTCAACAACATATAAAGGAGCGCTTGAATTACTAATTGAGCTTATCCCTCTGACTTTAACAGCTAGTCCCTTACCTGGACTTCCGCTCACTTCTTGAACCTGGACTCCCGAAAGCTTTCCGGCCATAGCATGATCAATTCGGCTCGTTGGACGTTCGTCCAAATCTTGGTTTGTTATTTTGGCAATAGCACCCGTAATTCTAGAATTTTTCTGCTTTCCGTATCCAACTACCACAAATTCTTCAAGATTCTGAGTATCCTCTTGCAATGAAACATTTATGACTCTTACACGAGCTACGACTACTTCTTTTGAAACATATCCAAGCCCAGAAAATATCAAAGTGCTATTTTCCGCTGCATTAATCTTGTATATCCCATTCTCATCGGATACTGATCTATTTGCAGTTCCTTTTTCTGTTATAGTTATTCCAGGCAATGATTTTCCTGTTCTGAAATCTTTCACAAGCCCTGTAATGGTGGCCTTTTCAGAAACAGTTTCCTGAATTTTCGCCTTGACAAAAGCTGGAAGCAGGAAAAAAATTAACAAAGAGAATAAAGCCCATCTCCTTGCGGAAGAATACAGGTGTTGGCTTTCAGTATAACTTTTTTTCATAATTTTAGATTTAATTAGTGAAGTATATATTATTTTTAAAACTGGGTGATAATTATAAGCATTAGAATTCCATCCTAGTAGATCAAGTTGTAATCTATTAGGTTAAAAAAGCCTGAAATTCGATATTAAAGGGGGTTTTCTTTTATTTTCTGTTTTATAAAAGAATTGGGAATTTTAGCTAAATA
>JBIIWE010000235.1:0-4674 GCA_044339075.1 Daejeonella sp.
CGTGAGCAGGTTGCAAAATTGATCGGAGCAAATGAAAAGGAAATAATTTTCACATCAGGAGCTACTGAATCAGACAATCTTGCAATCAAGGGCGTATTTGAGATGTATAAAGACAAAGGAAATCATATCATTACCTGCGTTACTGAACATAAAGCAGTGATAGATGCCTGTAAGCATGTTGAAAAACTTGGAGGAGAGGTTACTTACCTTGGTGTTAAATCTGACGGACTAATTGATCTAGCCGAACTGGAAGCAGCAATGACAGAAAAAACCATTCTTGTTGCGATCATGTACGGCAATAATGAGATTGGAGTTATTCAGCCTATTAGAGAGATCTCTACAATTGCACACAAACATGGAGCCTTATTCATGACAGATGCTGTTCAGGCTGTTGGTAAAATACCGGTTGATGTTAATGCTGATGGAATAGACCTGATGGCATTCACAGGTCATAAAATGTACGGGCCGAAAGGCGTTGGAGCCTTATATGTCCGCCGTAAAAACCCAAGGGTTAAAGTTACTGCCCAAATGGACGGCGGAGGTCACGAAAGAGGAATGCGCTCAGGAACTTTAAATGTTCCAGGGATTGTAGGTCTGGGAAAAGCCGCTGAACTTTGTCGCTTAGAAATGGATGAAGAAGCAAAACGCCTCTCAAAATTACGTGATAAATTACAGGTTGAACTTACAGTTTTAGAGGAAAGTTATGTAAATGGTAACACCGATCATCGTTTACCTCATGTAGCCAATATTTCGTTCAAATATGTTGAAGGAGAGGGATTAATGATGGCCATGAAAGATCTGGCAGTTTCTTCAGGTTCCGCCTGTACATCCGCATCATTAGAGCCATCCTATGTATTGAAAAGCCTCGGACTATCTGATGACCTGGCACATTCTTCCATACGTTTCGGCCTGGGCCGATTCACAACAGAAGAAGAAGTTGACTTCGCTATCAAACAGACTAAAAAAGCAGTTAATCACCTTCGCGATCTTTCACCACTTTGGGAAATGTTCAAAGAAGGCATTGACCTGGATAAAATTGAATGGGCTGAACATTAAGAAGGGGAAAGGGTAAAGGGGAAAGGGTAAAGGGTAAAGGGGAAAGGGTAAAGGGGAAAGGGTAAAGGGGAAAGGGGAAAGGGGAAAGTAATAAGTTGTAAGTTATAATTTAGCTTCATTTTATAGCAGCTCCTCATACTTCAGATAACAGACAACAGACAACAGATAACAGACAACAGATAACACACAACAGACAACAGATAACACACAACACACAACACAATAATCATACATCCGGACAACCGGTATTAAATATCAAAAAATATGGCATACTCAGAAAAAGTAATCGATCATTATACTCACCCGCGCAATGTTGGAACTCTTGATAAAAGTAGTACTAAGGTCGGAACCGGCTTAGTTGGTGCTCCGGAATGTGGCGACGTGATGCGCTTACAGATTGAAGTTGATGAAAATCATATGATCACTGATGCAAAATTCAAAACATTTGGATGCGGATCAGCAATTGCATCTTCTTCTCTTGCAACCGAATGGCTGAAAGGTAAATCAATAGATGATGCAATGAAGATCGATAACATGGATATAGTAGAAGAATTGGCACTTCCACCCGTTAAAATACATTGTTCAGTTTTAGCTGAAGATGCGATCAAAGCAGCAATCAATGATTACCGTGTAAAAAATGGTTTGGAAGCCTTAGCATCAGCTAAATCTCACCACTAAGAATCACCATGGCTGAAAACAGCTTAGGATTTTAAGTATAAATAAAAATGGTAACAGTTACAGATAAAGCAAAAAGTAAGGTTGAACAATTAATGTCTGAAAACGAACTCGATAAGAGTTATTTTCTGCGTGTTTCTGTTCAGGGTGGTGGTTGTTCTGGCTTATCTTACAAAATGGATTTCGATAATGAAGAGAAACCAGGCGATCAGTTTTTTGAAGATCAGGGTATTCGACTTGCACTCGATATGAAATCATTTCTTTACCTCGCTGGTACAGAACTTGACTTTTCAGACGGTTTAAATGGCAAAGGTTTCAATTTCATAAATCCAAATGCATCTCGAACTTGCGGATGTGGAGAAAGTTTCTCCGTATAATACATTGATAATCAACCTGTAAAGTTATTTTACAGAAGAAAAACAAATGCAAAAGGCTCATTAATGAGCCTTTTGCATTTTTACAGGTATTCTGTTATACTTGTTGATTATAAATTTTCACATCCGCTCAAAATGAATTCAATTACAAAGTCTACTACAGTCCCTAATTTACTGAGGAGTGTAGTCGGGTACGTTCACGATGAAAATACAAGCTTTTTACTTCATAAAGTAAAGGAAAACTGGGTAGAGATCAGTTATAAGCATGTATTAGATACTGCAGACGCTATTTCCAGTTATCTTCTTGAGATGGGGATTATAAAGGGAGACCGACTGGCTCTGATCATCGAAAATTCAGTCGACTGGGTTTATTATGATCAAGGCCTTCAACAGATTGGTGGAGTCAATGTTTCTATATACCCTACCCTTTCAGAAACTGAAATAGAATATATTCTGAACGATTCAGGTGCCAGAACATTGCTTGCCGGAAGTCCCTTTTTATTCAGAAAAATATTGAAAATTGCAAATAATTGTCCCAATCTTGAGCGAATCATCCCGGTATTTGATGATTACCAAAAATATCTTCCCGATTCAGAACTAAATGCAGGAGTAATTAGTTTGAAAAACTTAATTGAGGAAGGTGAAAAAACATTAGACCAGTATAAAAAGCAGATAGAAATTGCAAGAGGGGCTATCCTTCCAAGCGATCTAACATCCCTTATTTATACCTCCGGAACAACTGGAACCCCGAAGGGAGTAATGTTAACACATTCCAATTTCGTACAAAATGTTAAAGTTTGTTTGGAACAAATACCAGTCATAAATAAAGACGATCTTTTCCTTTCATTTCTTCCATTATCTCATGTATTTGAGCGTACAGCAACCTATCATGTATGTTGTGCTGTAGGCAGTAAAATAGCTTTTGCACAAAGTCTCGAGCTACTCGCAAAAAATATGGCAGAAGTAAAACCTACTATTATGAGTTGTGTTCCTCGTTTACTTGAGCGAATTCATGATAAGGCGATGAAAAATGGCACATCGGCCGGCGGAATTAAAGCAAAGATTTTTTTATGGGCAATTGAAACAGGGAAAGAGCCAAGCTTAATCTTAGGCATAAAGAAATCTATTGCAGAAAAGCTGGTTTTCAGCAAGATCAAGGAAAAAACTGGCGGTCGTTTAAAGTTCATGCTTTCGGGTGGAGCAGCACTGCCTAAAAATGTGGGAGAGTTTTTCGGCAATCTAGGCATAAAGGTTTTGGAAGGATTCGGACTGACAGAAACCTCTCCGGTTATGGCGGTAACTGAATATCACAGACAAGTATATGGAACTGTTGGCCGCATCATACCAGGTATTGAAGTTGCTATTCAGGATGTAGAAAGTAAAAATATAATTTCTATACAAACGCATGATAGTTTTGATGAGAACTTTGGATGTGATGAAGGAGAAATCATTGTGAGAGGGCATTGCGTGATGAAAGGATATTGGAATAAGCCTCAGGAAACTGCCGAAGTAATAGATAAAGATGGCTGGTTCCATACAGGTGATGTTGGAAGATATTATAAAGGTAATCTGCAAATCACTGACAGGATCAAGAATATGCTGGTCAATGCCTATGGTAAAAATATTTATCCGACTCCAGTTGAAAATACCTATTTAAAGAGCCCTAAAATCGAGCAGATATTTCTTATCGGAGATAAAAGGGAATATGTAACTGCTATTATTATTCCTTCAAAAGAAGTTCTTCAGGAAACTTTTGACTTAAAAGAAGAGTTCTTTCAGGAGCAGGATTCATTTATAAGGGATCAAAAAATACTGGATTGGTTAAATACCGACATTCGTAAATATTCAAATGAGCTGGCTAAGTTTGAACGCTTAAAATCATTTTTGGTGAAGCGAAATCCCTTTAGTATTGAAGAAGGCGAGATCACTCCTACTTTGAAAGCAAAAAGAAAGGTGATCGAGAATAAATATTCTGAAGATATTAGTGATATGTATATGCAGGAGACGGAGGCGGATTGAAAGGGGAAAGGGGAAAGGGGAAAGCATAAAGGGGAAAGGGGAAAGGGGAAAGCATAAAGCATAAAGGGGAAAGCAGAAAGCATAAAGGTGAAAGGTGAAAGGGGAAAGGGGAAAGGGGAAAGGGGAAAGCATAAAGCTGAAAGATGAAAGGAGAAAGGAGAAAGGGGAAAGCAGAAAGCATAAAGCTGAAAGGGGAAAGATCAAAGAATAAGGAATAAAGTCATTCAATATTCATTGGAAAATTGTAGTTTTTTGATTTTTGTTTTCTGGGAGCTAAGCTTCCTTAGCAATTTTGCATCGAAAACCCTATTTTTGCAGAAATTTTAAATAAATGAGCATCGGATTATCTGAACTGGAGATTATGCGCCGTGAGGCCTTAGGTGAATTACGTAGATTGGGGATTGACCCTTATCCTCCTGAAGCTTTCGAAGTAAATGTTAACGCACAGGATATATTAAACAATTACGAGCGGGATAAGACCTCTTATAAGAATATCCATTTTGCTGGCAGGATAATGAGCCGACGCATTATGGGAAGTGCTTCATTTGCT
>JBIIWE010000234.1:0-4674 GCA_044339075.1 Daejeonella sp.
TACACCAGGACCTTCCAGAGAGCCTAAAACCAATGCCGTATTAAAACGAACGCGCATAACCTCGTCTTTTGTAGATATAAGCAAGACCTGCACCAATTCAGGATATTTCCCACTCAAGCTTCCCGCAAGCAATACTGCCTGTTCACGAACTCCAGAAACCTTATCCTTTAAGGCCATCTTAACAACTGTTACGTTCAGAGAATTCAGTGAATGAAGCAACCATAAAGCACGTGCACGGCTTTCCGGATAGACTCCTTCTGATGCAATTTTGCGAAGTCCATTAACTAGTGTAGCGGAAGCATCATTTTTCTCCAGCAATAAACGGTGTGCTGTGGCACGTTCCCACTCCTCAGAAGATACCAGGGAGGTCAAAATTCTTCCCATACTGCTTTTGGAATTCAGGCGGGTAGAGATCTCTGCTATATTATCTTTGAAGTCTTTTCTAACAATACGGTAGATTCTGCCATCAGTTTTTCCACTTTCCCAATCCAAACCTGGTCTTGCCTCTGCGGGAACATATGACGGATGATCGATCACCTTGCGATGAATATCGGCTAGGTAAAGAGCCCCCTCAGGACCATGCTGAAGAAATACGGGGCGGAACCATTCATCTGTTGAGGATAAAAACTCGCGCCCTTCGTAAGGAATTTTGGAACGAAAGGAAACACCTTCGGGATTCACAATTTGTCGCTGAACCAGATTTTGCGCCGATTCACAAATAAATATATTACCCTGATGAGCTGGTGTTAGAGCTGTTCCGTTAAAAGCAAGCAATCCACTAGCCGCCGTGAACGTACCCGCATGTGAGCGGCCAATAAGTTTTGGGATGAAGTCAGCGCTGGTTACTGAATGTGAGATCGGATACACCACTGCATCGGCCTCAGTTTTAGAAACATTCTGTACACTTTCATTGAAAAGCAGGTTTGGGTTCCTCTTCAAATACCAGGGCTCCATCACAGTATGCATCACGGGATGACGGTTTGATGATCCAAAGCGTCTACCATAGGGATCGAATGTTAAACCGAATTGGCTTTTACCACCTGTAACCTGAAACTCAAAGGTTTCGGGATGAAAGCGGCCGTCGGCAGACTTATAGGATACCGCTGGGCGATCGGGATGTTCAGGAGAAGTAATAGTTCCGCCATTCAAACCTCCGGTCACATAAATCCAGCCATCGAGGCCTAGGATCGGGTGACTCGTTCTGATCTGGGCAGTCTGAGTAGCAAAAAATCCAGTAAGCACTACCTTTTTAATATCTGCAACACCATCACCATCGGTATCTTTCAGATAAAATAGATCTGGCGAACAGGTTACAAATACACCTCCTTTCCAGGGAAGTATCCCATTCGGATAGGTCAGGCCAGTGGCAAATTCGCTTCGTTTATCGTATTTTCCATCACCATTTGTATCCTTTAAAAGTGCGATCCGTCCAAGACGAGTTGGAGCTCCCCCTTCTGCAGGGTCGGGATATCCGCGATCTTCAACCACATACATCTGCCGGTCTTCATCAAATACCAAGGCTACAGGATCAATGACCAAAGGCTCAGCAGCAATCAGGTCGATGCGCATGCCGGGCTCGATCTGAAAACTATCCAATGCCTTCTTCAGCCGCGCAGAACGCGGATCAGGTTGAAGAGCAGCTATTGTTATTGAAACTGCTATAAATAACAGGCCAAAAATCAGGTATCGTTTGGAATAAAATAGGTTCATAAACTTGTTAAATTAAATAGTAGTAGAAAATTCCTTAATTAAATATAAATGCTTAAAGCATAACATGATAGTACTTTTCCAGAGAAGAAATATACAATTTTATAAGATGTATAAATCAATAAATAAACATTCTTTTAAAATCAATAATTAAAATTTAAGGTTGTTCATTTTTAAGTTTTTTCAGAAGATCAAAAAGCACAGTACTGATTTTGGTAGATGCATCCAATTCCAGATAACTCGACCGGGCTCTCCATGTTTCATAGCCACCCAGTTTATGATGCTCCGGAGTAGGTAAATAGCCATTGTAACCATTGGCCAGGGAAGTTGTAAATGTTGGTTTAAAAGGGCTTTTCGCCTTGATGTCCAAGCCAATTTCCACAAATATCTCACAGGGCACAGCAGCAATTGCCAGATCTCCCACACGGAAAGCCTGAATAATTAAAGGTACTTGTTTTGGAAAATCCTTAATCAACATCGTCTCGCGGGCATAAATCTCTTCCATAGTATTCATAACTGGCCCATTTGCTTTAGCGATTATCCCTTTTGCCCGCTCAATTTCTTCCATTTTAGGTTTTCGTACCCCTAAATTAATCTCTGTTTGTGCAGAACTTAAGGAAATCCAATCCTGATACCGGATAGTTTGAACCGTTTTATAAGCTTCGGCAGCTACAACATTAGCCACCTGCCGCATTTTAGCGTATGGTGACATGGCGGGAGGGGCTTCATTTGCAAACCAATTGATATTATTAATATTACCACTTGTCCCATTAGACAGCATGGCCACAAATGGAGGAAACCCTTCATTATCCGACTCAAGCAATCCTTTCATCCGCTCTGCAAACATTCCAAAGTAATCGGCAGATATTTCGCCTGGGCCAGTTCCTCCTACATAATGTAGCGAGTAATTTGCAAGTAAGGCTATCGGTCTGCCTTCCGTGCTTTGTACCGATATAATTGGAAGTTCCGGATCTGCCGGTCCGGATGGCTCCAGACGATCTGGATTACCTATACCCGGATTCATCTTTACCAGATCTTCTGTACCAAATGGGTTCATTAATGGCTTTCCTGGTTTCATTTTCCAGCGACGATTAAATACCTGACTTGGCTCGCTGCCAACAGCCCATCCGATACGGGCCGGGGCAAGATTATTATTTGCCCTTACTACCGCATCAGCGATTCTTTCCCTGAGGAATTTCAGATATTCCGGATCTGGATCACTTTGAAAGACCGAACAAGCCGTCCCGCCTGAATGCGTATGAATTGCCGACATCATCATGTTTTCTACAGGAATACCGGTTAATTCATGTGCCCTGCGTTTAGCTGCATCCAACTCTTCCCTGTAAATCATACAAAGATCAACAGTTAGCATGGCCAACTTGGTTTTTCCATCATCCAATACAATGCAGCGAGCATGTGTTTCATCATGAATTTGTTTGACGATACCATCTTTCATATTTCCATTAATCGAGGCACCGATTTTGGGAGTGATATTACTGGTAGCAGCACCGGCTCTGAAAATTTTTCTGGAAGCATCCTGGGCATTGGCTGAAAAGGTTGTCATAATCAGCACAATTAGTACCAAAAAAGGATTCCTTTTGATGGAAAACAAAATTGGATGCGGGGCTTTTAAAAGGATTGTTGATTTTTTCATTTCTTATAATTAAACTCTGTGTTTCTGATTTTAAATTCAATCTGATTATCTGTAATATTTCTATTCTAGGGATACTGGAACAGCTTTTTCAACTTTTCCAGCCTGTCTTTGGTTTGCACCCTGACGGTTTAAATCACCCAAATCTTGACGACCCTCTTCTGCCAGTATCATTAGGCGGTTGACTATATCCGGATGTTTATCTGCCAAATTATACGCCGAAGAAATATCTTTTTCAACATTGAATAATAACGGTTTTGCAACCTCTCCTTTCTTGAAATGCGGATGCTGAACAAAATCTGTTAATGGCACAAATAATTTCCAGGGGCCAGATTTTACTGCTTGTAGCTGATCAGCATTATAATAATAAAACACTTTATATGGTGATTTCGCTCCATTCTTATCTAAAATTAATGAACGATTATTAAATCCATCGATTATTCGGTCATTTGGGGTTTTGGCACCTGAAAGTGAGGCCAGAGTTGGTAAAAGATCCATGGTGGTCATAAACTCAGTACATACTGTCCCACTGGGTATAGTTCCAGGCCACCACATAATGGCAGGAACGTGAAAAGCTCCTTCGGCTGTAGTATACCCTCTTCCATATAATGGCTTATTTGTTCCAATTTCAATACTTGAACTATCATCTGTCATTGGTGCACCATTGTCGGATGTAAATATTAATAAGGTATTTTGGTCAAGACCCAAATCGACCAATTCATTCATAATCTGTCCGACAGACCAATCCAATTCTTCAACACTATCTCCCCATAGTCCGCCTTTACTTTTCCCCCGAAATGCCTCACTTGAAAATGGAGTCTTAGTACTTCCTGGCATTGCCTGAGGGAGATAAAGGAAAAAGGGCCTTTCTTTATTCTCATTAATAAATTCCAGGGTCTTTTCGGTATATCTTTTAGTAAGTAAATTCCTGTCAACCCCAGCTTCAATTACTTTATTATTAAGCATCAAGGGCAAGGCTGGCCAATGTTTGCCATCATATCGATCTCCTAATCTCTGACCAACATCCTGAGTCATGTCATCACTATAAGGAATACCAAAAAAATAATCAAATCCTTGTGCAAGGGGTAAAAAAGGAGCTTGGTCCCCTAAATGCCACTTACCAATCAACCCGGTTTTGTAACCCTGATCTTTTAATACTTCCGCTACAGTAATCTCATTGGGATTGAGCCCATAGGGTGAAATTGGACGAATTACATTCCCGTCCCTCGGGTTCCAATGCATTCCTACCCGTTGAGCGTAGCATCCCGTCATAATTGAAGCGCGGGAAGGAGTACAAACTCCTGCTGTTACATAAA
>JBIIWE010000233.1:0-4674 GCA_044339075.1 Daejeonella sp.
CTCAAACGCACCAAGAAAAGAAATTCCGAAAATGATCAGAGCAATAAAGAATAAAAGATTAAAAGTGGCACTGCTGGCAGCTTCATTTAAGGCCGAGGCGCCGAAGATCAGGGTTATTAATAATCCCAGGGCAACATAAATAATAATAATTGACACACCATAAATAATGGCACTTCTGATTCCCTTTGCTCTTGAACCTGACTGCTTGGTGAAAAATGAAACCGTCATCGGAATCATTGGGTAGATACAGGGCATAAAAAATGCTGCAAGACCTCCTATAAAACCGGCAATAAAAATGGCCCATAAAGAACCCTCAGCTACAGGGGTGGTATTATTAGAAACTAAAGCTGAAGCAAGCGGACTAGAGGCGGTATCAGCCACTTGCCCAGCTACAGAAGCACTGTCAGGAGAAATCCTCTCTGAAGCTATTGCAACATCAGAACCCGCAGCTAGAGGAACCTGAAATTCAACTTCGGCAGGAGGCAAGCAACGCTGATCATCACAAACCATAAATTCAAGTACCCCTGCAATAGCTGTAGCTGGTTTATTTAAGCTGATACGTTGTTTAAACACTGCCTGATCTTTATGCCAAGCTATTTCCATATTAAAGTTCTTATCAAAAGCAGTCACTGGTTTTGGACTTTCAGTAACTTTGCCAATAAGCTTATATGCAGCAGAAGGATTGAATTTAAAGGAAGTTGGAATTGGCCCTCCCTCTTCAATAAACTGAGAATAAAGATGCCATCCCTTTTCAATTTTTGCTGTTATTACCAGATCAAATTCTTTATCATTTATTTTTTCTGATGAATAAGACCATTTCACCGGGTCGAATATCTTGGCATTAGGATCAGGAAACTGAGCCTGTGCAACAAAACAAAAAAACAGCAATACTATTCCAAAAAGTTTTTTCATGTCCTTATTAATTTATAATCTCAATTTCTTTATTGTTAAAAATTCTGGTCTCATTTTCCGTTTCCAGAATGAGCTGTCCAATGTCAGTTATCCCAATGATCTTTCCATTTTGAATCCTTCCATCAAACTTGAAAGAAGCCCATTGATCCTTTAGATATAAAAGATTCAAATATTCATCATTGATTTTTTTAAGAGATCCTCCTTTAAGCTGAAGATACCTAGCTTCAACAGCACTGCAAATTTCACCTAATAATCCCATTAAGTCGTAATCCTGATGTAATTCTTGTTTAAGTGAAGTCACATTTTTAAGATTTGCCGGAAAATATTCCTGATTAACATTCAAACCTATCCCAATTATGGCATACTTAATTTTATTGCCCTGAACAATATTTTCAATCAGTATTCCACCAATTTTTTTAGTGCGGATAAACAGATCATTGGGCCATTTTATAAAAGCACTTGCAGGAATATATTTTATCAAAACATCATTTAGGGCAATGCTGATAGCCTTATTAAGCTCAAATTGCCTATCCACGGCAAGAAAAGACGGATTCAACAGGATACTAAAAGTCAGGTTTTTACCCGCTTCGCTTTGCCATGAATTTTCAACCTGGCCTCTTCCGGCAAATTGCTTCTCTGCCATTATTACAGTACCATCCAATAGTGGCGTAGATTTTGACAATGCATCCTTAAGAAAGGTATTTGTTGAGTCTACCTCTTTTAAAGTAATAAGGTTATGACCAACAAATAATCCGGAAAAAGTATTATTTTGCAATGAAGATTTGCTTTATATGATTTATCAAAACTAAAATTTTTTAATGGTAAAAAATAAAAATGCTCAAGAATCAACGTCTATCTCTGAATTTGTTGTTCATGGGATACAGGAAAAAAAGGGAAATGAAATTGTACGTCTTGATTTAAGAAATATTCACAGCTCGGTTGCCGATTACTTTGTAGTTTGCCATGCCGAATCTTCCACCCAACTAAAAGCTATTGCACAAAGTGTTGAAGAGGAAGTTTTTAAAGCCCTAAAACTTGAACCATGGAGAAAAGAAGGATATCAGCAGGCCGATTGGATCATTCTTGATTATGTTGATGTTGTAGTTCATATTTTCAAAACTGACAAGCGCGAATACTATGGAATTGAAGATCTTTGGGGAGATGCGGAAATGCAATCATATAAAAGTGCATAAACCTTTTCAGGTAAATGTTCGTTAATATCTAAATACTTTATTGCTATAAAATGAAAGAAAATAATTCCGATTCGAAAAAGCCCATAAAAAAAATTCCAGGGAAAAAGATCGTACCTAAACCACCTAAATTTAATATAATGTGGCTTTATGCTGTCATTATACTAGGTTTATTTGTTGTTCAGTACATGTTCAGCTCGAATAATGCAAAAACGATCAGCTATCAGAAGTTCGAAACCGAAATGTTGAAAACTGGTGATGTTGAAAAAATGGTCTCTTATAAAAACGGAGATCTTTACAGTATCGATGTATACATCAAGAAAGATCGTTTGGATCAAAAAAAATACGAGGACGTTAAACCAAAAGGTAGTTTTAATGCATCATCTACAGGACCACAGTATACTTTTACACAGGCAACCTATGAGAGTTTTGAAAGTAAGATCAATGAGGCAGAGAAAAACCTTCCTGCAAATCAACATACACCAATAGTTTCTGAAACCAGAGAAAGTCCTTGGGCTGGATGGTTCATGTCATTTATTTTACCTGTTCTTTTGCTTGTTGGTTTCTGGGTATTTATTATGAAACGGATGGGTGGTGGTGCCGGAGGTGGCGGTGGTGGTCAGATATTTAATATCGGCAAATCAAAGGCTACATTATTCGATAAAGAATCTCAGGTAACCATTACATTCAATGACGTTGCCGGATTGGAAGAGGCAAAACAGGAAGTGATGGAGATCGTAGATTTTCTAAAAAATCCTAAAAAATACACCAACCTGGGAGGTAAGATTCCTAAAGGTGCCCTTCTGATCGGCGCACCAGGAACCGGTAAAACCTTGATGGCGAAAGCAGTTGCAGGTGAAGCTCAGGTTCCATTTTTCTCACTTTCGGGTTCAGATTTTGTTGAAATGTTTGTTGGTGTTGGTGCTTCCCGCGTTCGGGATCTTTTCAAACAGGCGAAAGAAAAGGCCCCTTGTATCATATTTATCGATGAGATTGATGCCATTGGACGTGCCCGCGGAAAGAATAATATTGTTGGCGGTAACGATGAAAGAGAAAATACATTGAATCAGTTATTGGTTGAGATGGATGGATTTGGAACCGACTCCGGAATTATCATTCTCGCAGCAACAAACAGACCAGATGTATTGGATACCGCTTTACTTCGTCCCGGAAGATTTGACCGTCAGATATCCATTGATAAGCCGGATCTGGTTGGACGTGAGCAGATATTTAAGGTTCACTTGAAACCATTAAAGCTTGCCGCAGGGGTTGATGCGAAGAAATTATCTGCACAAACCCCCGGTTTTGCAGGTGCCGAAATTGCGAATGTCTGCAATGAAGCAGCCCTAATTGCAGCTCGCCGGAATAAAGAAGCTGTAGATATGCAGGATTTTCAGGATGCAGTGGATCGAGTGATCGGCGGATTAGAGAAAAAGAACAAGATCATATCTCCTGAAGAAAAACGAATTGTAGCTTATCACGAAGCAGGTCACGCTATTGCGGGTTGGTTCCTGGAACATGCCGATCCCTTGGTTAAGGTTTCAATCGTACCTCGTGGTGTAGCAGCATTGGGGTATGCGCAGTATCTGCCAAAAGAACAATTTCTATATACCACAGAACAATTAATTGACGGTATGTGTATGACATTAGGTGGTCGGGTAGCCGAAGACCTTGTGTTCAATAAAATATCGACAGGCGCCCAGAATGACCTGGAACGTATCACAAAATTATCTTATGCCATGGTAACTATCTATGGAATGAACGATAAAGTAGGTAATGTTTCGTTCAACGATACGCAGGGAGAGTATCAGTTCAACAAACCATACTCAGAAAAAACGTCTGAAATGATTGATATTGAAGTTCGTAATCAGATTGATCAGGCCTATCAGCGTACCAAGCAGTTACTTACTGATAAACGTGAGGGACTTGAAAAGCTTGCTGAAAAACTGCTGGAAAAAGAGATCCTTTTCCAATCAGATCTGGAAGAAATTTTAGGAAAACGTCCGTTTGACAATCGTACAACATATGATGAATTTGTAAATGGAATTGAACCCAAAGCTGAAAAAGAACCTATAGAGCATGAAGGAATGGTAGATCATAATATTGATCTTCCTGAAAATAGGTCAACACAAGACTAACATAAATCATTCTATGATCAGGAAATCAGAACGTACAAAAATGTTCTGGCTTCCTGATTTATTATACAGGTGTTCATGAAAGAAACAACTTCTAGAGAAAAGATGTTGAAGAAGATCCGAAAGGCACTTCTTGAAAAACGCGATAACCCCTATCCAAATTTAGAAGATACCCCGCTTTACGAAGAATATAACGATCATCTGGATGTTCTCTTTGCCGGACAATTAAGTGCAGTTTCAGGAAATTTTGTATTCTGTGAGGACGAAATTCAGCTTATCGAAAACCTTCTTGACCTTTCTGAGAAAAAAAACTGGCGAAAAATTTACGCATGGGAGACTGGATTGCAGTCACTATTAAGCAATTATGAGTTCCCGTTTTACAGTACTGACACCGACTTTTTAAATGCTGATGTAGGCATCACTTATTGCGAAGCTCT
>JBIIWE010000236.1:0-4663 GCA_044339075.1 Daejeonella sp.
TGCCTCCGATCCAACGCTTAAATGTCCGAGCTCTGCTCTCTTGATATATTGTGCAGGATTCCAGGTTGACTTTAAAATAACATCGTAAAGAGGCATCCCCATATTGAGGAATTTCGACATGATATTATTCATGTCTTTCATGCCCGCATTCATATTTCCTGTATGTAAATCTGAACTGATAGAATTTGGAAAAAGACCCTGTTTAAGAGCAGGTATTGCTTGAGAGTATACAAAGCCGTTGCCGCCATGACCTACATCGAAAATCACTCCCCTTTTCTGTGCATTGAAAACATACTGTTTAACCTTCCCATTTTGATCTACCAAAGCTTCCTTATAGAACGGAGAGGATGGCGACCGCTTTCCAGCATGATACATATGGGTTAAAATATCACCAGGTCGCAGGTGTTTCATCAATAGCCTCTCAAAAGAATTCGATGGAGGCAATCCCCTCCAGTCGATCATTACAGGTTTGTTAGAAAGCTTGCCTGCCATAACCGCACTATCAACCGGAATGGACTGTAATCCATTGTAATGAGCAACCTTAAATCCTACAATATCATCTTTATAATATTCAGCGAAGCGGGCAGCCATCACCGGACTCATATCAGTTGAATCCTGTTCATAAGCACCCATTCCATCCCCTACTATATTCAAAAAGGCGAGAACCCTTGTTTTTGACTGATCAATTATATTCTTTTTAAACAATGGGAATGACCTCCATCCTGAACTTCCTGCATCCACCACAGTAGTCACTCCATATCTCAATGTAAAGCCATCTGGTGGAAGCGAATTCGGACCATCCATATAATGCTGTTCCTCATTAGTTCCGGCAAAAACATGTACATGGATATCAATTAGACCAGGAGTTACAAATAAACCATTAACATGTATTACCTTTTTAGCAGTAGTAGCAGAAATATCTGCGGCAATCAGAGCAATTTTTCCCTGATTAATGGCAATATCCATTTTTTCATTGATTTTGTTCTTCGGATCGATCACATGTCCACCTTTTAGTAAAATATCATACGTCTGGGAATAAAGGACTGATGAAATACTCAATAATACCCCTATTAACAGGGGTACAGAAGAGCGGACAATTATTGAATTCATATGTTTAAATGTTAATTGATTAAGGTAAATAAATTATAATGGAATATTTTGCTCTAAATTGTTTCGAATCAGGTACCCTCAAAAAATATTCATCTGCTATTTTAAAGATTCCAGGCAGAATCATATTATATCTTTTCAATCTTCAACTTCAACAATCATTTCTATCTCTATAGCCATATTTCTTGGAAGAGCATTCATCCCTACAGCAGAGCGAGCATGCTTTCCTTTCTCCCCAAAAACTGCAACCATCATATCAGAAAATTCATTCATTACTTTAGGTTGATCGGTGAATCCTTCCACACAATTAACCATTCCGATTACTTTAACAATTCTCTTAACTTTATTAAGATCACCAATTTCTGCTTTAAGGCTTGAAAGCAAGGCAATACCTGTATATCGTGCTGCTTCCTGTCCTTGTTCTAAAGTCAGATCCAAACCTAATTTTCCTAACACCCGACTGCCGTCCGGTTTTTCAGGACCATGCCCTGAAGTATACACCAAATTACCAATCCGGATAGTTTTAATGATACTGGACGTACTTGGAGGAGGAGGAGAACTAAGCACAATATTAAGTTCCTTCAACCTACTTTCTACATCTGCGGAAACAGCAGACTCAACAGTCTGTTTTGGTTCTGATTGCTTACAAGCATATAGAGCACTGGCTAAAAGAAATAAAAAAGCATATCTTTTCATAGATATTGTGGTTTATAATTAATATCAGGATCAATTCCTAAACTTATTATACACAGAATTTAGCAATTGATTTAACATTAAACCAAATTTTATACTGCTTCTCATGTATTATTCATAGGCATCTTTCCTTGCCGATACATATGAGGGTTTATCAGACAATTCATTGCTAAAATTAGCAGATTGTTAGTCTGAGGATGTTCAACAACTAGTAAATCAATACCTGCTCGGGTAAAAGCTAATTATTAAAAATAATCACCAGATCTGATTCATGATCAATAAATAATCATGCCTCCTAAAATTCTATTTAGATATAAGCAATTACATCCATTTCAACAATAGAATCTCCAGGAATACCACCTTTTGCAACTGCAACTGTAGTTCGAGCAGGTGGCTTACTTCCGAAACGGCCTTTGTATACCTCATTCATGCCCTGGTAATCAGCAAAATCATTCAGATATACATTTACTTTTAACACCTTTTCCATAGAAGACCCTGCTTTTATCAAATCATCTTCAATTCGCTTCAAAACAATCTCTGTATGATTTTTGATCTCAAATGGTGCAGTATGTGCACCTTTACCCGAAAGATAAACCATGTTACCATGTTTGGTATAACTCGAAAACATTGGCACGTCCTGAAACTCTGTAATCTTTCCAACTTCCTTTTCAGGAGTTAATATAGCAGCATTGGCATTTGCAGCCATACCCATTCCTGTAACACCTACAATAGAGGCAAATAATTTCTTTAATACTGATCTTCTTTCTGTTTTCATTTTTTTAGTTTTTTGAATAGTTAATACTATTTTTAACATTAGCCCTTGCACAAAAAAAATTCATGAAAGGTTGAAAAACTAATATAAAGCTTTCCGGTAGATTCTAATGCAAACAAAAAACAAAACAAACTGATTATCAATTACTAACTTGACTGTGGGCGATGCTTTGGATATTCTATAGGCTTTTTAATTGGAGTAGATTTATGTTTTTTTGCTGTGAATTTGGCAGTATTAAACTCATGAAAATCCATTTCTCCAGATAAAACCCCGGAACTGATACTACCCTGCATTGTCGTGAGTATTCTGTCACCCGGCCAATAAAGATTACATAAAATTTTGACTTCATTTCCATCAATACTCCCTGTGAATGGCCGACTTGAAAACTCTGTTTTAAACAATCCGGTTATCCAGTTTCCATCCTGGGTATCGATGAATAAATGTTGAGTAACTTTACTACTAAAGTATTCAACTTCCATATCCCAAAGTCCAACCATATTCATCACAGGATTTTTCATAGCCTGAATTACCTTTGGCTGTCTTTTTCTGGAAAGGACTTCGTGAATACGATTCGCCGCTACTTTATCATTTCCCGGAATCATCATGTATCCTACCAAAGTAATTCCTGTAATTCCTGCTTCATCTTTACCCACCTGAACCGCAATTCTTGGTGCAATTGTACCAAGTTCTTCCGCAATTTCTTCACCAGTAATGTGTAACTGTTCAGGATTCCACCTGATATGCAGGTATGGAGTAACGTGGTGAATCAAATCCGGATCAGGTCTGGTAATAGTTGTTTTTATTCCATTGATAGTTGATACTTTGTTGCCTATGGTTTCAAGCCATGAAACCCAGGTATTCATTTCTTTTACATGATCCATGGTAACCCATGCCTCAACAGCGGCCAGCATTCCAATATGTTCTTCACGTCCAACCTTATTATCACGTCCAAAACCGTGGTGAGGGGAATTTACCTGATGTGCAGACATAAGCAGGTCTTTCCTGCCTAAAATCAAGCCTGAACAACTTGGTGCCTTAATACCCTTTCCTCCACTGTAACCAACTACGTCAGCTCCCTGAGCCAAATGAACATCAGGAATGGTAAGAATATGAGCTGCTGCATCAACAAAGACAGGAACATTCAGAGGGCGGGCAATTTTTGAAACATTTTGAATCGTAAATTCATCTTCAGAAGGAGTCATATAAATCATGGCTGTACGGGAATTTATACTTTTTTCTAATTCTTCAAGACTTTTAACCGTGATCACTTTTACACCAGCATTTCTCACCGAATGGTCATACACATTTCGCGAAGACAAAGGAATGATTACTTCAGATTTAGCAAATCCGGTCAGATCGGGTATTCTGAGTAATTTCTCGGGATCTCCACCAGTCAGACAAGCAGCAGTTACCATCTTTATTCCAGCTGCACAACCAGCAGTTACGATACCCCACTGAGCACCTGTCAGTTCTGCAAGTCTCTTTCCAATACCAAAAGCCAGCTCGTCCATCTGTACATTTAGCGTCGTTATCGACTCCATCGCCAACTTTACTTGCGGCCGAACCACAGCGCCTCCCATGATAGTATTGGTGCCCTTGCAATTCACAAATGGTTCAACACCAATAGATTTAAGCAGGCTCTCACCTCTTCTAACTGACTCCTCATCAATTACTCCATAAAGATCTACATGATCATTAACTCCGTTCAAATTATTCGAAAGGTTGTTCAATGGTGATGCTACAGCACTTCCAGCAAAAGGCAATAAAGTAAGGCCTTTAATAATTTCTCTTCGTTTCATTTATAAAATTAGCTTAATATTAATTTATTTGGCATCATATACCTTGATGCCAATTCCATTTAAATCCCATTCAATTGTACCTAATTGAGGAAACTCTGTTTCAAGTTTTGGTATAACTTCTATTGATAATGTTTTCTTTTGTTTTAATTTCTGTTTTACCATCTAAATTGGTTCCCTTCACGAAAAAAGTTATTCAATGGAGTAGCAATCCCATTCAGGTCATATACTATCCGACCATCTTTGATGGTCATTTCACATTCAAATTTTTTGACACCGTTCATTTTGTAACCTG